>JACQDG010000202.1 GCA_016201185.1 Acidobacteriota bacterium
CCTGCGGCTGATTGGGCTCGCCGGGGACGTGGGGTCGATGACGGCCTTTCAGGCGGTTATCGATGGGGAACCGAACGCCGCGCAACTGAGAGTGAAGGTCAACGACTGGCTGAACGACCGATGGGTGGGCAAGCTGCCTCCTAGCGCCGCGGCGCCTCTCCCGCACCGGTACTGGGGAGCGCAGTAATCACTTCCGCGGCACGATCGGAAGCGTGATGTAGGAGGCGTGGCTGCGCTCATGGTAGATCTTTTGCTCCGCCGTCTGGAGCCGGGTCGTTTTTCCCAGCGGCTCGCCAGTGTTGGGGTTGCGGTCATACTTGGGAAAGGCGCTCGAGGAAATGTCCAGCCTTACGCGATGATCTTTCTTGAACATCTGGCAGGTGTTCCAGCAGTCGATGTCGTAGGAATAGATGCGGCCCGGCTCGATCAGCGACTGGCGCTCCATGCCGCCGCGGAAGCGGGCGCGCACCATGCCGTCCGTGAGCCGCTGGGCGAAGCCTGCGGGCCACACGTCGATCAGCAGGGCGGTGAAGTCCGTGTCGCGCGCGGACGAAGAGGCCTGAAGCGTAACGCGGATAGGGCCGCAGACTTCAGTGTCCTGCTGGAGGGGCTCGCTCGTGTAGACCAGCACGTCGTCGCGGCGCTCGACCGGGCGGTAATCATCGGGGCCGCCGATCTGGGCGAAGGAAGGCTCAGTGATGAACGGGGCGGGATGCGCTGGATCGTAAGTGTAGCCATCGGCCGGCTCAGCCGCCGGTTCCGAAGGCGATAAACGCCCGTCGCCGAGCAGGCTGTTAGCGCGTCCGCTGCTGTGGAGGTAGTACTTCGTCCAGCGGGTGCGCGCCATGGGCCACTCGTTCTCGTCGGTCCAGGCGTTTTCTCCCATCACAAAGATCCGCACGGGCGGCTCGCGGTCGGTGCCGTCGTCGATCCCTTTCAGCCAGTGATCGAACCAGCGCAGCATGTAGCCGTCCAGGTCGATCTTGGCCGTGGGGCCGAACTCGACCTCGCCCAGCTTGGTGGTGGAGTTGACGGCGTGCGGCCAGGGCCCCATCAGCAGCTTCTGGCTGCGGCGGATTTCCTCGGTCGCCCCGCGCCGGGTCATGCCGATGAAGTTGAGCGGAGTGCCGACCTGCTCGTCGTCGTACCAGCCGGAGATGTGCAGCACCGGCACGCGCACCCGCTCGTATTTGTTCTGGTAGCGGAACGGCTCCCAGAAGTCGTCGAGCGTGGGGTGGTCGATCATGGCCTTCCAGAACGGATTGACCCGGCCGGCGGCTTCATCCATGGTGTAGAGCGGCAGGTGGGAATGAATTTTGGGCCAATCCACCGCGTCCATGTTCTGGATGACGTGACCGGAGGTATAGTGATGCCAACTGATGTCCATGGGAGTAGGCAGGCCGGTGGGCCACTCGACAAACGGATCGGATGGAGAGACCAGCGCCACCATCGCGGCCAGGTGCGGCGGCTGAAGGATAACCGTGAGCCATTGGATGCGGCCCAGGTAGGAGCCGCCCAGCGTTCCGACCTTGCCCGTGGACCAGGGCTCGGCGGCGCACCACTCGATCGAGTCATAGCCGTCCCGGCCGTCGTTGACGTAGGGCGTGAACTGGCCGTCGGAATCGCCGCGCCCGCGCACGTCCATGGCCACGTAAACATAGCCGTGGGAGGCGTAGTAGCGTCCCTGGTTGAGCGTGCCCTTGCTGGTTTTGTTGTAGGGCGTGCGTGCCAGCAGAACCGGGAAGCGGCCGGCCACGTCGGGGCGATAAATGTCGGCCGAAAGCTCCACCCCGTCGCGCATCTTTATGCGGCGGTTGAACTCGATCTTGACTTCATAGGAGGCCGGTGACTGTGCCCATGATTGAGCCGTGAAAAGGATCAGCAGCAACAGAGGAGACTTATTCTTTAGCACGCGCTTCTTCCTTCGGCTTGATTATGAAGCCATCGGGCGGCAGAGGTGAATCCTTGGCGAGCCTCTTCAACTCCGCCAGCCCTTCCTGGTCCTCGCCATGGTAGTTCCTGTACGCATTGGCCAGCGATGCCTCCACGCGCTGGCGGTCTTGCGGCTTCAATCCGCTGGGCCCGTCATACGCGGCCGCTCGTGCCAGGCTGAACAGGGCCAGTGTTTGCTTCTCGGGATCGTTTTGCGCCATCGTGACATTCCCGAGCCACAGGGACACCTGCGCGGCGCTGAGGTTCAATTCCAAGGTTTTCAGAAACTCCTGCTCGGCGGTTTCGTTCTTTTTCTCCGTCATGGCCACCCAGCCCAGCGCCCGGTGCGCTGTCGCCAGTGCCATGTTTTTGCGGCCGGCCCAGTCGCCGTCGGAGACGTTGGGAGGTTTATTGTTAGAGGCGAACTCCTGGTCGGCGGTCCGCAGAACCGCACCGGCAGCTTTTCCCGCATTCTCCCGCGCCTCTTGATCTGTGGATCCCAGAAAGGGGGTCTGCGTGGCGATAGCGTGATTTGCCAGGAAGTCGTCCGGCGCGAGCGCCAGGAGTTCGTTTGCCGTCTGCACCGCCGCTGCCCCCTGCCCGGTGTCTTCGAAGGCCTTCATGTACCACCTAAGCCGAGCTTCGTCATAGAGAGTTTGTGGATACTTTTGTTTCCACTTGTCCAGGAGCTTCAGCTTCCTCGCGGGGTCGGGCTCGTTTGCAGCCTTACTGAAAAGATCGTCCTCGTCCTTGCTCGTCGCCAGAAAACCCATTGCGACTGTAGCGCGGACGGTTACCGGGTGTCCTTCTTTCATGCCGGGCTTGAATTTCCATTTGCGGACAGCCTCTATTGCCTTCTCATCCAGTCCGAGTCCGAGGCCGCGGCGGACCTGGATATTGTGCGCCTTGCCATCCGGCTCTATCTCAACGTAGAGCTCCACCGTTCCCTGGCGCCTAGCTCGGAGGGCCTCTTCAGAATAATGGGGATCCAACTTCTTGATCACTTGTGGCGCGGTCACGCCCTCACCAACCCTGTACACCCGTTGCGTCTCTTGTGTTTTCGCCGTGTCGGCTGGCGGCTTTTGCGCATCAGTTTGAGGACTATCCTTTTGCGTGGTTCTTGCGGCTTCGGGCCTCTCCTGCGAAGGCAGGGCCATCGCTGCGGCGCTGAAAGCCAGGCTCAAAAGCAATCGCTCGATTGCCCGCGTCATGGCCGAACCTCCTTTTTCGGCTAGCTCCCTGGCTCAGCCGTTCGCAAACTCACTGTGTTTCTTCCCGAACAGGAAATAGATGAACAGGCCGATGATCAGCCAGACGACGAAGCGGATCCAGGTCTCGAGCGGCAGGCTGGCCATCAGCAGTATACAGAAGGCCACGGACACCAGCGGCAGGAACGGCACCCACGGCACGCGGAAGCCGCGGCGGCGCTCCGGCTGGGTGCGGCGCAGAACGATGACCCCGAACGACACCACCACGAAGGCGAACAGCGTCCCGATGTTCGAAAGGTCGGCGAAGGTGCCCAGGTCCCAAATGCCGGCGGGGATACCCACCGCCAGGCCGGCGATCCAGGTGCTGATGTGGGGCGTGCGAAACCGCGGGTGGACGGAAGAAAAAACCGGCGGCAACAGGCCGTCCCGCGACATAGCAAACCACACCCGCGCCTGGCCGTACTGGAAGACGACGAGGGAGGAGAGCATGCCGACCAGCGCGCCGATGTCCACGCAACGGCGGATGTTCTCCATGCCCAGCGACTTCAACGCGTTGGCCACCGGCGCGGCGTTGTTCAGGCTGCGCCAGTTGACGATGCCGGTCAGCACCAGCGCCACGGAAACATACAGCAGCGCGCACATCACCAGCGTGGCGAGAATGCCCAGCGGCAAGTCACGCTGCGGGTGGCGGCACTCTTCCGCCGCGGTCGAGACCGAATCGAAGCCGATGTAGGTGAAGAAAACAATCGCCGCTCCGGTGAGCAGGCCCTGGCCGCCGTTAGGCAGGAAAGGATGCCAGTTCTCCGTGTGAACCGCGCGGCTGGCGCCGACGACGAAGATCAAGATGGCCACCACCTTGACGCTCACCATGACGTTGTTGGCTTCGGCGCTCTCCCGCACGCCCCGGATCAGCAGCATGGTCAGCAGCATCACCACAATCAGCGACGGCAGGTTGAACCAGTTTCCCGAATAGACGCCGGCGACGATCGGCGGGTTGGCGAGCTTGGCGGGAAAGGCGAAGCCGGTCAGGCTCTCCAGCACGTCGTTGAGGTAGGCGGAAAAGCCCACTGCCACGGCCATGTTTGAGACGGCGTACTCCAGGATCAGGTCCCAGCCGATGATCCAGGCGAAGATTTCGCCGAGCGTGGCATAAGCATAGGTATAAGCGCTGCCCGCAATGGGGATCATCGAGGCCAGCTCGGCATAGCACAGCGCGGCGAAGCTGCACACCACCGCCGTCAGCAGGTAGGAAAGGGCGATGCCGGGGCCCGCGCCGGGGCGACCGGCGATGGAAAGCGTGTCCTTGCCGTGCAGCAGCAAGTCAAGCAGCGGCGCTTTGAGAATCGAGGGGAAGGGAACAGTCTCGCCGGCGGCGGCGGTGCCCGTCAGGACAAACACGCCGGTGCCGATGACCGCCCCCACTCCCAGCGCGGTCAGGCTCCACGGACCCAGCGTCTTGCGCAGCCGTCGTTCCGGCTCTTCGGCCTGCTCCACCAGCCGGTCGATGCTCTTGGTCCGCAGCAGTTGTGACACGGGTTTTACCGCTTTCGCTGCCCGGCCGTGCGCTTCCTGATTTTGCGTTTCTGGGATCCCCGCGGCGCGGTACGCGGGGCCTTAGGCGCGGCCTTCTTGCGGGCGACACGCTTCAGCTTCTTTCGTTCAGCTCGATCGGCGATTTTTTTGGTGTTCAAGTCGGTTGTCTACTCCTGCCTTAATGTAGCGTATTTTTGAATCAGCTTCTTGATCCCGTGATAGGGAAAACTGACGGTGAGTTTGGCGTCGTCTCCCTCGCCCTCCTTGCGCAGCACGGTGCCAGTGCCATATTTGGGGTGGTGGACGCGGGCGCCGGCCCGGAAGCCGCCGGCGGCCTTTGGCGTCGGCCCGCGGATCGGGGTCACCTGGGCCCGTGCCGGCGCTTCAGCCGCGGTTCGTCTTGCGGCGGCGGCCGGAGTTGGGATCCCGCGCGCGGCAAAGAATTCGGCGATGTTCTCCACGGAATTGTAGGTCTTGCCGGTGAAGGTGTGGTGCCGCGCTATCTCCTGGACTTCGTGCCGCTCGGTGTACAGATCGACGCCCTCCTCCAGTTGCACGCCGAACGGGGACACTTCTTCGAGGAGCCGCGCCGGGACTTCCCGTAGGAAGCGCGAGGGGCGGCCCGGCTCCAGTTCGCCTCCGCCGAAGCGCCGGCGGGACCGGGCCAGGGTCAGCACCAGTTGTTTCTGGGCGCGGGTCATGCCCACGTAACACAGACGCCGCTCCTCTTCGAGCCCGCTGGCGGTGTCGGCGGAGCGGCTGTGGGGGAACAAGCCCTCTTCCATTCCCGCCATGATTACCAGGGAGAACTCCAGCCCCTTGGCCATGTGCAGGGTGAGGAGGGTCACCTGGGCGGCCTCATCCAGATCGTCCGTGTCGGCCACGAGCGCCGCATGGTCCAGAAACTCCTCGACCGTTTCGCCCCGGGCGCCGGCGTCAGCCGCGGCGTTCACGAGCTCGTCAATGTTCTCAAGCCGCCCCTGGCTTTCGATAGTCCCTTCCTGCTCGAGCATCTTTCGGTAGCCGGTCGTATCCAGGAGCCAGACCAGGGCCTGGTGTAAGGGCCCGGAGCCGAGGTGCGCGCGCAGATCCTTCATCAGGCTCTGGAACCCCGCCAGCGCCGCGTGGGAGCGGGCGGCCAAAGAGCCCCTGGCCAGAAGATCCTCGAGCGACGCCCACAGGCTAAGCCCTGTCTCGCCGGTGTGGCGCGCGATCAGCTCCACGGTTGATTTGCCGATGCCGCGCGCTGGAGTATTGATGATACGTAACAAACTGTAGGAATCCTGCGGGGAAACCGCCGCCTTCAGGTAGGCCAGCAGGTCTTTCACTTCGGCCCGCTGGTAGAAGCTCAGGCCTCCCACCAGCAGGTAGGAGCGGCCGTAGCGCCGCAGCGCCTCCTCGATCTGGCGGGACTGGAAGTTGGTCCGGTAAAGCACCGCTGCGCGCTCGGAAGGGTTCTGCCGCAGGTGCTTCTCGATGCAGGCGGCGATGAACAGCGCCTCGTTCTCGGCGTCTTCGCCGCGGTACAGCAGGATCTTCGAGCCGGGCCCCGCCGTGGTCCATAGCTCTTTGCCTTTACGCTCCAGGTTGTGGGAGACCACCTGCCCGGCGGCGTCGAGGATGTTTTTCGTCGACCGGTAGTTCTGCTCCAGGCGGATGAGGGTGGCGCCGGGATAATCCCGCTCGAAGTCCAGGATGTTGCGAATGTCGGCCCCACGCCAGCCGTAGATGGACTGGTCCTCGTCGCCCACCACGCACAGGTTGCGGCGCGGCTCGGTCAGGAGCCGGACCAGGTCATATTGCACCCGGTTAGTGTCCTGGTATTCGTCCACCATCAGGTAGTGAAAGCGATCTACCGCCCGGGCACGGGCCTGCTCGTCGTGCCGCAGCAGGCGGACGGCCTCCAGCAGCAGGTCGTCGAAGTCGAGGGCGTTGGCCCGGCGTAGGGCGGCCTCGTACTGCTCGTAGATGACGGCGAGTTTTTCATCCTGGGGGTTGGTGGAGCGGCCGTAATAGTGTTCCGGCGCGATGCCCTGGTTCTTGGCATGGCTGATCCGCGCCGCTGCCGAGCGGTAGGGCAGGAACTTCTCGTCAAGCCCGAGTTGCCGATAGACCGCTTTCAGCACCGCCACCTGGTCGGCTTCGTCGTAAATCGAGAAACGGGCGGTGAACCCCTGGCGCAACGCTTCGAGCCCGCCGCCCTCCCGCCGCAAGAGCCGGACCGCAAAGGAATGAAAAGTGGAGACCCAGGGAAGGGAAAGAGTACCGTCGGGCGCCGGCGAAGATCCGCCGCCTAGCAGGATGGCCACCCGATCCCGCATTTCCTCGGCTGCTTTGTTGGTAAAGGTGACTGCCAGAAGCCGGGAGGGAGGGACGTGGTTGTTACGGATCAGGTGAGCGATCCGGTAAGTAATCACCCGGGTTTTGCCGCTGCCGGCGCCGGCCAGGATCAGCAGTGGGCCTTCAGTGTGCTCCACCGCCTCGCGCTGCCGGGGATTCAACTGGCCAAGGAAATCCATGAAGAGGAGGCTGAAGCCTCATCTTAACTCGATATTGCTGTTTTCGACAAAGGCCGCCGTCCGCGAGCAACGGCATCTACGACATGCTCCTAACCGATAAGATTGTCGTCAGGCCCTGAAGCACCCACTCGTCTTCTGACTTCCATCTCCTGACTTCTGACTCTTAGAACTCGTACC
>JACQDG010000203.1 GCA_016201185.1 Acidobacteriota bacterium
CACCACGTCGTTCCGGGTTCCCATGAAGTACTTCAGGTCTTCGAGAACGGTCCGGTAAGCCCGGCGGAAATCCTCCGTGCGGTGGTGCATTTCGGCGCCCATGGCGCGCACCGCCGGGGGATAAAGCGGGGTCGGCCCGGGGGTCAAAAGTCGCAGTTTGCGAACGTGCATAAACATATTAGAATAGCGACTTCGCCTATCCGGGAGCAAACGAGCGCTGCCAGGGCCGGTGCGGTGCCTTATGTCACTCCAAGACCAGTTGCAGCGAGATATCCAGCAGGCCATGCGGGACCGCGCTGGGGAGCGGCTGAGCGCCCTGCGCATGATGAAGGCGGCCATCAAGAACAAGGAAGTGGAGGCGATGAAGCCGCTCGACGACGCCGGCTGCTTCCAGGTGCTGGCCACGCTGATCAAGCAGCGGAAGGACTCCGCCGAGCAGTTCCGCAAAGGCCATCGGCCGGAGCTGGCCGAAAAAGAAGAACGGGAAATCCAGGTGATTGAGAGCTACCTGCCGGCCGCTCCGAGCGAGGAGGAGATGGAGAAAGCGATCCGCGAGGCGATGGCCGAAACGGGAGTGACCTCGCTCAAGCAGATGGGCGTGGTGATGAAAGCCGCGCAGGCCAGGCTGTCCGGCAAGCGCGTGGACGGGAAGACGCTGAGCGACCGGGTTAGAGCAAAGCTGCACTAGGCGGACAGGAAGGGATTAGATGGCCACATCACAGCAGACCAAGTTTCAGCCGTACGTGTCCGAAAAAAGCGCCATGGCGGAGTTTACTCTGCGGGCGGTGTTGATCGGGCTGGTGATGACGGTGATCCTGGGCGCCGCCAACGCCTACCTGGGCCTGAAAGCCGGGATGACGATTGCTGCGACCTATCCGGCGGCGGTCATCGGCATGGCCGTCCTGCGGCTGTTCAAGGGGTCGATCCTCGAAGAGAACATCGCCCGCACGGTAGGCTCGATCGGCGAGTCGGTGGCGGCGGGCGCCATCTTTACCATTCCGGCGTTTGTGCTGAGCGGGGCGTGGTCTGACTTCAGCTGGGGCCAGGCGTGGTGGAAATCCAGCGCCCTGATGGCGGTCGGCGGCCTGCTCGGAATTTTCTTCGTGACCCTGCTTCGTCGGGTGATGGTCGAGGATCCCGAACTACCATATCCGGAAAGCGTGGCCGCGTCGGAGATCCATAAAGCGGGGCAGCGGGGCGGAGAGGCGGCAGCTCACCTGTTCCGGGCCATGGGCGTGGGGGCCGCCGTCTATGGCTTGGGCGTCATGCAGCTCTTCGCGGCGTCCAAGGACTTCATTATCAAGGTCGGCTCGCTGGGAAAGAGCATCGTGCGGCTCGGCAGCACAACGGGCGCTCCCACATTGAGCGCCGGCGGCATCACGACATTCTCCGCCCCGAAAATCAGCCCCGCTTATCTCGGGGTAGGCTACATCATCGGGCCGTCGCTCGCGGCGTTGAACTTCGCCGGCAGCCTGCTGGCCTGGGGTTTGCTGGTGCCGCTTCTGATTTTCTTCCTGGGGCCTGAGCTCCAGCAGAAGCTTGCTCCGGCCGGCCACGAGCTGCCCTGGGACTCGCTGGTCCTGGCGGTGTGGCGTTTCATCGTCCGACCCATTGCGGTAGGAGGCATGATGGTCGGGGCTGCCTTCACGCTGTTCCGCATGCGCCAGAGCGTAGCAACAGGCCTGAGGCGGGCCTTGGCCGACTTGAAGAAGTCGGCCTCCCAGAAGGCGGCGACGAATCGCACCGAGCAGGACCTGGATAGCAAGATCGTCTTCCCTGGCCTGGCCGGGACGCTGGCCGTGATGGCCGCGCTCTACTTCTACTTTGCCGGCTCCCTCTCTGGGGCGTTGGCCGCCACGCTGGTCATGGCGGTCATCGGCTTCTTTTTCGCTGCGGTGTCAGGGAACCTGGTGGGCCTGATCGGTTCCTCGAACAACCCGGTTTCTGGCCTGACATTATCGACGCTGATCATCGCTGCGCTGCTGATGGTCTCAGTGGGCGTCACGGGAATGAGCGGCGTAGCTGCGGTGCTGGGGGTAGCGGCAGTGGTGTGCGTGTCCTCGGCCGTTGCGGGCGAGATGCTGCAAGACCTGAAGGTCGGCTACATCCTGGGCGGGACTCCCTACCGGATGCAGATTGGCGACATTTTCGGCGTCATTGTGGCGAGCGCTGCCCTTTACTGGCCGCTTTTCATCCTTCACGCGGGCAACATCAAATCCGGAGGGATCGGCTTCGGCGACCGCCAGCTCTCCGCGCCCCAGGCCGGCCTGATGGCGATGCTGGCCCAGGGCATTGTGGGCGGCGAGATGCCCTGGCCCCTGGTGGTTGCCGGGATGCTGATGGGCCTCAGCCTGATCCTGATCAAAGTGCGGAGCCCGATGCTGTTCGCAGTAGGGATGTATCTCCCGCTGGAGACTACCTTCGCCATCTGGGTGGGCGGCCTCTTCCGCTGGCTGACCGACACCTTGAGGGATAAGCGAAGCCTGAACGACGCCCAGAAGGCGCGGGTCGAGAACGTAGGTATTCTAGTGGCCTCGGGCCTCATCGCGGGCGAAGCGTTAGTGGGCCTGGCGGAGGGGTGGTTCCGCTATCGCGAGTGGAAAATCCGTGCCATCTTCCACATTCCATCTCCCTCCCAGGTCCCCTTGGCGGCGTTTGCTTTGGGCGTGGCCACGCTAGCCTTCCTGGCCTGGTACATGATCGCCACGCCGCTGCGAAATGCCGGCTCGCCGGATGAACCGGCTCCCCCCACTGCCATTATGTAAAGATTCGCCCCGCGAGGGAACTCTGCGCCCCTACCTAGCAACACAGAATTTGCCCCTCCCTGACATTTTCGTGGCATAGTCCGCTCCGGCAAGCTTAGAATAAGCTCCAACGAATTGAGCCGTGGCGTGTTTTCGAAGTGCGTGGCGCCCGGCGTGGAATGGAAGTAGCCGCCGCGTTACGGCAGGAAATTCTCCATCACCCAGACTTCGGCGCTGCTCTGGCCGGCGGTGAAAGCGATGCGGCGGCCGTCGGGGTGAATGCGCATGTGGGGTATCACCCCCATGGTCAGGCTCATGTTCTGGGCCTCGTTGCCCTCCGCCGGAATGCGCCAGAGTTCGGTCGCGGTGTCTTGGTCCGATGAGCTGCGCCGCTTCCCGACGAGGATGTAGCGGCCGTCCGGCGTCCAGGCGACATCCATGATCGACTCCTTGGGCTTCCACAAGCTGCGTTGCTCGCCGCCGCCGGCCGGGATTGCGCTCAGGCCCTCGTCGGAGCAGAAGGCCAACTTGCGCCCATCCGGCGACAGGGCCATGCTCCACGAGAAGGGGCCGCGGTAGACAACCGTCTCGCGGCCGCCGGCTAGCTCCCGCCGGACGAAGTGCGTTCCCTTGATCGGCCGGCCGTTTTCGTTGTAGTAGACCGACTTCCCGTCGGGGGACCACACGGCCTGCCGGATGTGCATGTCCGGCACGCGCACCACGAGCGTCATCTCGCCGGTTTCGACATCGACCCGGTAAAGACCCTGAAGATTCTCATGGTCCCAGCCGGTCATCAGCATTGACCCGCCGTCAGGCGACCACCGCATGCCGGGCAGCAGGTAGAGCCGGAGCGAAAGCTGGCGCTCAGCGCCTGTTTCCAGAGAGCGAATCCCCAGCGAGGCGAAACGGGGGGCTTCTATACCCGGCGTCTCCTCCAGCTTGTAGGCCAGATGCCGGCCATCGGGCGACCACTCGGGAAAGGCGTTAGCGCCCACGAAGCGCCGGCCGAGGGGTTTCGCGGGGCCCAGCGGCCGGCCCGTGGCAGGGTCCAGCGTAGCGATGTAGATGTCGTCTGTGCCGGTGTCCACGCCGTAGTAATAGGCGCCGGCCCGGGTGAACCCAATGGCGTAGATTCTCCCGATGTCGCGCCGCACCAGCTCGGGAGCGCCCACCGGCCGGCCCCCGGCGACCTCGAGCTTCCACACGCCCGGCTGCACGGTGCGGTCGCTCGCAAACAGGATCCGCTTTCCGTCTGGGGTCCAGCCCAGGAAGAGGTCATCGGCTGGGTGCTGGACCAGCGGGGTTTCGCCTCCGCCGTCCAGCGGAAGCGCGAATATGTCTCGCTGAAATGCATCCCCGCCGGCCTGCAGGTCGTAGGCGATATAACGGCCGTCCGGCGAAAAGCTTGCTCTGCCGGGGAATCGGTGGCCCACCGCCCTCAAATTGCGAACAGACCCGTCCACGGCGGAGACCAGAATCAGACTGTTTCCGTCCTTGTGCTCAAGAAACGCCAGGATGGCGGCGCCGTCCGGCGACCA
>JACQDG010000213.1 GCA_016201185.1 Acidobacteriota bacterium
CTTAGGCTGATTGATGAGGGCGCGGGCAATCGAGACGCGCTGCTGCTCGCCGCCTGAAAGCTGTGACGGCAGGTGGCGCGCGCGGGCTTTCAGCCCCACCCGGTCCAGGGCTTCGAGCGCTTCGCCCTCGTCCGTCATGCTGTGGAAATACTGGGCCATCATGACGTTCTCAAGGGCCGTGAGATAAGGTATGAGGTGGAACTGCTGGAAGATGAAACCCACCATTTCCGCCCGGAAGCGGGTCAGCTCCGCCCGGTTCATGCGGGCCGTCTCGCTTCCTCCGATGCGCACCCGCCCGGAAGTAGGCTGGTCCAGGCAGCCGAGGATGTTTAGCAGCGTGGTCTTGCCCGAGCCGGAGGGGCCCATGATGGCCATCCACTCGCCCTGGCCGACCGTGAAGCTCACCCCATCGAGGGCGCGCACAGTGTCCTTATAATACTTTGTGACGCCCTCGAGCTCGATAAACGACATCACTCCCCCCGCAAGATGACCGCCGGCTCGATTCTCCGGATCTGCCGGAGGGGGAGCACGGTCGAGACGAGCGCCGCGAGCAAGGTGATCCCCACCACCGAAGGCAGGATCTCCAGACGGGCCGGCACGGGCTGGTGGAAGATCTGCCAGCCCAGCCAGCGCGCCATCCAGCATCCTAAGCCGAATCCTGCCAGGCTGCCCGCAGCGCCCACCGTGAGAACCTCGGCGGCAAACAGGGAGGCGATGCGCCATTCCCCGCCCCCGATGGCCTTCAGAATCCCGATCTCCTTGCGCCGCTGGTAAACGATGGCGGAGAAGTTGTTCATCACGCACAGCGCCACGATCAGCAGGATCAACAAGGTCAGCAGGAACAGCGTGCCGCGGATCTTCAGCACCACATTGGCTTCCGATTCGACCAGGGCGCGCAGCACGCGCACCTCGGCCTCGGGCAAGGCGGCTGCCAGCGTAGCGCGGGCTGCTTCGACCTGCGACCCTTCGGCCCGCACGGCGATCAGGCTGGCCTGCCGGTCGAGCCCCGCCAGTCGCGCCACCTCCTCGATCGGAAGCAAGACCTGCGAATCCTCGGCGGCTCCGGTGGAAACGATTCCCGCCACGCGCCGCTTTCCTCCCCCGACCTCGATCTGAGATCCCGTCCGGAGCTGGAAGAGCCCCGCCACGCGCTCCCCCACCAGGCACTCGCCTGCCTCCGGGCGCCGCCGTCCGGTGATCTTCCAATAGTCGGCCAGCGGTCTCAGCCGCTCGAAGTCCACTCCAGCCAGCACCACCGGCTCGCCGTCCACCGTTTGCACCGAATAAAGGAATGGGGCCGCGGAACCATGCTTTTCTCCTTCCGCCAGGGCAGCGATAGGCAGGGTCTGGCGGCCTCCGGCGGGCGAAATGATAATGTTCGCTCCATAGCCGCGAAACTGCCCGCGTAGCTTGCGCTCGATGTCCCCGTACAGGCTGAGCAGGGCCGTAGCCAGGGTGGCGCCGACGGTCAGAGCGGCTAGCGCCAGCCCCACGCGCTGCCGTCGCTCGTGCATGGCCCTCCACACCACCCGCCGGAACATCACCCCTCCTCTCTCAGAACTTCAGCCACCTCGAAGCGCAGCGCGGTCCGCGTGGGGGCCGCCGAACCGGCCAGCGCCACGGCCACCGCCGCCAGAATGACCAGAGCCGGTAGCAGCGCCGGAAACTCGAGGGGCGAGCGAAACACTTCGAGCGAAACGCGCCGCGCCAACCACACGCCGGCCGCGGCTCCCAGCGCCCCTCCCACGGCGCCCTCGACCGCCGCTTCCACGGCAAACAGCAGCGCAATCAGCCCGCTCTGGGCGCCCACCGCCCGCATCACCGCAATCTCCGCCCGCCGCTCTAGAACGGTGGTCGCCATGGCGCTCCAGATCATGAGAGCGGAGGTCACCATCGCCGCCACGCTCACCAGCAGCATCAGCAGCTTTACCTGGGAAAGGATGCGGCCTTCGTTTTCAGCGATCCGGCGGATCGGCCGGGCCACGGCCATGGGAAGCTGCTCCTGGATCTGGTGAGCGATGGAGCTGATATACGGCGTGCAATACCAGCGGTCGTATTCCTCCGGAGTCATCTTGGTGCGGTCTTTGCGGGCGAAGGCATCCTCCGGCTTGGTGAGAGCTCCCACCTGGACGTGCGCCACCTGGCCCGGACGGCCACTCAACAGCTGCACCGTTTCCAGGCGCGTGAAAACCTGGTTCTCCTCTTCGCCACCGGTGACGAGCAGGCCGTGAACCAGAAAATCTTCGTTCAGCAGCTTCAGCCGTGCGCCGGGTTGCAGGTTTAACCGGCGGGCCAGCGCCGAGCCCAGCAGAACCTCTCGAGCGACGGGGTCGGGGCGGGAATCGTCGATCCAGTTACCCTCCACGCGCCACGTGGAGTTTAGGTCGCGGACGCCCGTCGGAAGAACGACGCCACCCTCGGTGGTGTAGTTGCGCCGGAACCAGGTTCCCACGAGCACTGTCTTGCGCCCGCTCAGGTCTACAGTGAGGGAGAGAAACGGGGCAAAGGCCGTGATGTTGTGCCGCCAGAAAGTGGACTTCAGTTTGGGGATCGATGCCTCGGGGATGAAGGCGGCGTCAGCGACGGGCCGGTAATCCACCCCGCCGATCTCAACCGGCAGGGCGGCGCCCTTGGGGCTGACCAGAAGATTGGCGCCGAAGCTCCGCAATTCCCGGCTCACCCGGTCGCCGATATCGAGCAGCACGGCGAACATGGCCGTGGTGATGGAGCTGGCCAGGGCAACCGCCGCCACGGTCATCAGCTTGCGGCGCGGAGAGCGGGCCAGGGACTGGCGGATGAGCCTGACAAACATTTCCCGGCCGCTCCCTCAAGGGCCCGCAGGGGGCGCCGGCTCGGCTGCTCCCCTGCGAAAGTGCCTTGCGCCGGGCTCGAGATCCGCCGCTTCAATCACCAGCTCGTTCCCCTCCACCCGGGATCTTAATGCAATTGGGTTGCAGCCACCGGCCACCCCGATGGTGGGGATGTAGATGGCCGAAGCGCAGTTCCGGCACAGCACGTGGGGGCCTTTCTGGTAGTAGCCCTGGTCGCCGCAGATGAGGCAGGCGTCCAGAGCCGTGGCCAGCGACCCATCCGGCTTCCGGATCGCAATCAGGCGCATGTTCACGCCGTGCGCGTTGTAAGAGAAGCGGTGGAGCGCGCCGTCGTTCACCGAC
>JACQDG010000214.1 GCA_016201185.1 Acidobacteriota bacterium
AGGCACTCTTGCCTGCCGCGCCGAGACTCGTCTCGGCGCCCGCTCTCCGGCTCCGCTCCAACACCTGCCGGAAGACTCACACCGAAGCACATGCGCGCCCGCTTGGTTCGATGAGGGTCCCCATGAAAAAGGCTCTACTGGCGTTGCAACTGCTCGTGGAGGGCACCAGCGTACGCACCACTGAGAGGATCACCGGGCTGCATCGCGACACGATTCTCCGCGTGCTCGTCCTAGCTGGCAGAAGCGGTTTCTACGGAGGTGGTTCCGATCACCGGCAACCCGGACCCGAAGCGCATCTGCACGTCGAACATCGAGCGGCAGAACTTGACGATGCGGATGCAGATCCGCCGTCTAACGCGCCTGACGAACGCCTTCAGTAAAAAATGGGAGAATCTCTGGGCGGCGCTGCTCGCACTTCGCGTATTATAATTTATACCGAGTCCACAAGACGATCCGCATTGCCCCGGCGATGGAAGCGGGCATTACGGATCGCATCTGGACCCTCGGAGAACTGCTTGGCGCAGCATAAGAACCTGCTCTACTTCGGCGACAATCTGGAGATCCTGCGACGCCACGTTGCCGATGAATCGGTGGATCTGATCTACCTGGACCCACCGTTCAACTCGAATGCGAGCTACAACATCCTATTCAAGGAAAAGAGCGGCGAAGAATCAGCGGCACAGATTACGGCCTTTGAGGACACGTGGCATTGGGGCCGAGAATCAGCGGAGGCATACCACGATCTGGTCACCGCCGGGCCGCGCAAATTAGGAGATCTTCTCCAAGCCTTGGTGACCTTCCTGGGCCACAACGACATGATGGCGTATCTCGTTATGATGGCTGCGCGTCTCGTGGAATTGCGCCGTACGCTGAAGACGACGGGCAGCCTTTTTCTTCACTGCGATCCGACGGCCAGCCATTATCTTAAGCTCGTATTGGACTCCATTTTCGGGCCGTTGTACTTTCGGAATGAGATCATCTGGAAAAGGACTTCAGGTAGGAAAGGCGTTTCCCAATATGGCAGGGTGCATGACGTTATCTTCTTCTATACGCGCACTTCTAATTCGGTTTGGAACCCTCCAGCGATTGCTCAGGATGAGACCACCGTACGCGGCCACGACGTAATGAAAGACTCCGACGGACGCCCATACCGTGTGTCAGATCTGAGCGGCGGAGGTCAGGGGCCACCCCGAACTTTCAACGGTACCGAGATCTCTCCCCCTGTAGGGCGTCACTGGATGTTTGACCAAAAAGGAATTGATCGGCTGCTGGTCGAAGGACGTGTCATTTTCTCGGCGAAGGGAACGCCTCGGCTAAAGACATATCTGGATCAGCTTCCGGGTACGGCTGTGCATGACGTTTGGACTGATATCGAGCCGATCAATGCTGCAGCACAGGAGCGCCTTGGTTATCCTACGCAAAAGCCGGAGGCTCTCCTGGAGCGCATCATTCGAGCCAGTAGCCGCGAAAATGACGTGGTGCTGGACCCCTTTTGCGGATGCGGAACTGCCATCGCCGTGGCCGAGCGCCTGAAACGGCGGTGGATCGGAATAGATGTCACCTACCTGGCCATCAACCTAGTGCAGCGGCGACTCCGGGACACCTTCGGCAAGCACCTCAGCCCCTACGAGATCCATGGAGCGCCTAAGGATATAGCCGGAGCCGTGGCGCTCAAGAATCTGGACCCGTATCAGTTTGAGTGGTGGGCAGTGGATTTGGTGGATGCCCGGCCCGGCAGGGATCGCAGAAAGGGAGCCGACAGCGGAGTGGACGGCTACATCAATTTCTTTGACGACAAAAGCGGCCAAGCGAAACGCCTGGTCGTCCAGGTCAAGAGCGGCCACACCGGACCGCACCACGTCCGGGACCTCAAAGGTGTCATGGAGCGAGAAAAGGCGGCCATTGGTGCTCTGATAACCCTGGAGGACCCTACCGGCCCCATGACGCGGGAAGCTGCCGCTGCGGGGTTCTATGAGCCACCCGAGTTGCCGGGGCGCTATCCCCGCGTCCAGATTCGCACCGTAGCCGAACTGCTAGAGGGCAAGAAACTGGAGTATCCGCAATTCTACGTGGACACGTTCAAGCGGGCCGAAAGGAAGACCAAACACCAGCAACCGTCCCTGTTGGAGGACGAGCCGTTCTGAGGCAGCAACTCAGTTTTAGGTTTAGGACACTACCTTGCGCCACGTCCGCTGCTCGGACCCAGCGCAAAATGTAGAAACTCCAGGGTCCGGCGCTTACGCCGCCCCAACGTCGGTCTTCGCGAACTCCCCCCCGGTGAACAGCAGGGGAAGCCCCGCCTCCACCGCCACCGCGTAAGCCATACAATCGCCGAAGTTCAACCCAGCGGGGTGATGGCCCCGCCCGAAGCGCAGGAATGCTTCGAGCGCCACGTCGAAGTGATCTTCGCCAAACGGCGCGATTTCGGCGTGCATTCGCCGCAGTGTGCCCAGCAGCACCACTCGCGCGTGCGTCTGCATCCGGGATGACAACACCATCGCGCTTTCAAGCAACGTGGGCGCGCCCACCGCAACGACGCCGGCCTGATCGATCTTCTCGATCAGTTGCTCGTATCCCGGCTCTTTCAGATGGATCGCGACGATCGCCGATGTGTCCAGAACCATTCTCAGTACCCTTCCGGCCCGTAGCCGAGAATCACGTCTTCTTCATCCCGGCTCAAGCGGCGGCCGAGCACATCCGGGGGGACCTTCGGCCACACGCTGCGCTCCAGGTAGTCCAGAAGCTGGGCCCTCCGCCCGGGGCGCCCCACTGCCACCTGCAATCGGGATTTTCTCTCCAGCAACGCTTTGCGGATGGCCTCGGTTTTGGTTTCCTTGGCCATGCGAGCGACCTGGGCCGCGAGCTTTTCCACTTCGGCGTTCTTAATGTTCAAAGGCATGGTAGAGTCTCTACCTTTATTCTACCAGATCTACCCATGCGCGCCTCGGCCCGCGATTCGCCGCCCACGATCCGTCGGTCACAGGCCCCGGAGACAAATCGTCCCAGCCAGCTCAATCACTTGCAGGCGTCTGGTCCTAAAACCGCTCCAGCGAGGTGGTAAGATCTAAGTGAAGGGCACTTCAGGAACCACCGATGGTCGCACCCCCAACAACAGCCGTGGTTGATGTCCGCTCGAAGTCCCTGATGGATCGAAAGAGCGCCCAGGCAACCTTTGCGGCCTTTGCGCCCTTGTCGCCTTGGCGTGAGACTCTGCCTCAGCAAGAAAATTTGCAAAACAAAGCCAATTTGACCGGCTCATCCCCTTGCGCCCAAACGCCCGGCCAAAAACAACCTCGAAAAATCGAAGCCAATCCCAAATCGGACACCCCACTGACATGGGCTATATTCGAGACGTGCCCTCTCTCTTCGAACAG
>JACQDG010000215.1 GCA_016201185.1 Acidobacteriota bacterium
TTGGGCCCGCAGGCCCTGGGCAGTAACGGCGGCAGCGGCCAGGGCGATCGCCAGCGGCCGGGCATTCGCCCGGACCCGCAGCGAGGTCTCCCATTGCTCGATGCCGCGCCGCGCCAAAATAGTGGTGACACGGCTGGTGGGGCTCAGGCGCGGATCGCTGCCGTCTTCGGTGACGGAAAGCAAGAAGCGGTCGGCCGACTGCCATCCTTGCTGGTAACGCCAGCTTACCTGGAGCTCTCTCCAATCCGGTTCAGCAGGGATTGCGCGCACGGTCATGCCGAAAGAATCGCCGAAGACACCGTTAGGCTCGAGGTCCTGCTCCCATTGCCGGCGGGGAACCGATACCAGCGTGGGAGCGGGCGCGGGAAGAGCGGGACACTCCGCCCAGGCTTCCGGCGCGCCGTCATCCTGGGCCGGGGCCTCCACGAGCGACAGCGCGGCCAGGTGGATCTTCACGCCTGGCGCCAGCCGCGTTCCCCAGAAGGCGAAGTGGGGATAGAGCAGACGGGCTGGGCGGGCCGGAATTACCACGGAGACGAAGCGCTTCCAGCAACCGGAGGCCACTTCCCGGCCGGTGAAGCGCAGCCGGGCGTAAGGACTGACAAAATCCCGCCCGTTCTTGCTGTAGCCGTTCACCAGATTGATGGTGCCTTCCCAAAGGTGCGGGGTCACGTCATCGTCGGTGGGCGGCACAGGATGCTCGGTCTCGACACGGGCGTAACCGACGGCGATTACGCCCAGTCCCGCGACATCGGCCGGCCGGTGGATGAACTGCGCGATGGCCCCCTCGGCGGCGCCCAGCTTCCACTCGGCCCCATTCTGGTCCCAGTTGGGATTGCGGACCAGGTTGTGGCAACGCTGGGGCGCGCGCGCCGGTCCGCCGCAACCGACCAGGGCCACTAGCGCCAGCAGGCAAACCTGTTTACACACGAGGAAAAATCTCGCGCTGCCGATGCTCACAGACCTGCCAGTATAGCGAACTGCGGGCGGCGCTCCTCCTGCGGTTTCCTCGAGGGTCCGTGTGCTACCATGTCTTCTTTAGCGCCCGGAATGATTCGCAGCTATCGCGGCATCAGCCCGAAAATCGCCGCTTCCGCCTATATCGATCCCAGCGCCCAGGTGATTGGAGACGTCGTCATCGGGGAACGTTCCAGCGTGTGGTGCAACACGACCGTGCGGGGCGACGTGCACTACATCCGCATCGGCGAGGAAAGCAACGTGCAGGACAACTGCTGCCTGCACGTAATGACCGGGGAATACCCGCTGGTTCTCGGGAACCGGGTGACGGTGGGGCACTCTGTGACCCTGCACGGCTGCGTGGTGGAGGATGATTGCCTGATCGGCATCGGAGCCATCTTGTTGAACGGGGTGCGGGTGGGCGCCGGCTCGATCGTCGCGGCCGGGGCCCTGGTGACGGAAGGGACCCAGATCCCCCCGTGCAGCGTCGTGATGGGCTTTCCGGCCAAGGTCCGCCGCGAGGCCGGCGACGCGGACTTGGAGATGATCCGGAGCCACGCCGCCCACTATGTCGGCTACCGCCAAACCTACCAGGAGGAAAGTTGATCAAGGCCATTCGGGGGATGCGGGATATTCTTCCGTCCTCGGCGGGAGCTTGGAACTACGTCGAGCAGACGGCGCGGGAGCTGTTTCGCGTCTATAACTACCAGGAGATCCGCACCCCGCTGCTCGAAGAGACCCAGCTTTTCGCGCGAGGGGTGGGCGAAGAAACCGACATCGTCACTAAGGAGATGTACACCTTCGAGGACCGCGACGGCGGCTCCCTCAGCTTGCGGCCGGAGGCCACGGCGTCCGTAATGCGGGCCTATGTCGAGCACCGGCTGGATCAGCAGCCCGGCGTCGAGAAGCTGTATTCCATAGGCCCCATGTTCCGCCGCGAGCGGCCGCAAAAAGGCCGCTACCGCCAGTTTTTCCAGATCAACATCGAAGCCATCGGCTCCGAGTCACCGGCCATCGACGCGGAGGTGATCGAGATAGCCATGGAGCTGTTTTGCCGGCTGGGCCTGGAGGGTCTCGGACTTCTCCTCAATTCCGTCGGCTGCCGCGAGTGCCGCCCGAAATACATTGAGCTGCTGCGGAGGGAATTAAAAAAGGCGGCGCCCCGGATGTGCGCCGATTGCCAGAGGCGCGCGGAAACCAACCCGCTGCGGGTGCTCGACTGCAAAGTGGAGGCCGACCAGCCGATTATCGACGGGCTGCCGTCGATCCTGGACCACCTCTGCTCCGCCTGCCAGTCCCATTTCAAGGCGGTGCGGTCCTACCTCGAGCAGCGCGGGATCGACTATCACATACGGCCCCGATTAGTCCGAGGCCTTGATTACTACATGCGCACCACGTTCGAGGTGGTGCACGGAGGCCTGGGCGCTCAAAATTCATTGCTCGGAGGCGGGCGTTACGACGGGCTGACCGAGTCGCTCGGATCGAAAGTACCCGCTCCATGAATCGGCTTCGCGATCGGCGAGGACCGCCTGGTGATGACCCTGGAGCAGTTGCGCCCCGGCCTGGGCGGCCACCGCATCGATCTCTATATCGTCGCGCTGGGGGAGCCGGCCTTCGAGCTCTGCTCGCTGATGGCCCGCGATCTCCGCCGGGCCGGCAAGGTCGTCGAGCTGGCCCCGCCGGGCAAACTGAAGAGGAGCCTCGAGGTGGCCAACAAGCTCGGCGCGCGATACGCCCTGATCGTGGGCGATACGGAAATCGCCGAAGGCTTCTACACCCTGCGGAACATGGCTACCGGAGAGCAAGCGAAAACCTCACCGGCGGAATTGAGATCCTGGAACGCATGACTTCTTCTTCCCTTCCTCTTGATTTTCTCGGCCCGCTCCGCCGCACGCACTGCTGCGGAGAGCTACGGGCCTCTGACGCCGGCCGCCGCGCCGTCCTGATGGGCTGGGTCCACCGGCGCCGCGACCTGGGCAAGCTCATCTTCATCCACCTTCGCGACCGCACCGGCATCACGCAGGTCGTGTTCAAGACCGACGTCGATGAGCAGGTGCACGCCCGCGCCGAGCTGCTGCGCAACGAGTTCGTCATCGCCGTGGAGGGTCCGGTAGTGCTGCGGTCGCCGGAAACCATCAACACGAACGTCGAGACCGGCGAAGTCGAGCTGGTGGCAGAGAAGCTCTACATCCTGAACGAAGCACGGACGCCGCCTTTCCCCCTGGAGGACCACGTCGAGGTGAGCGAGGACTCGCGGCTGAAATACCGCTTCGTCGACCTGCGGCGCCCGCGGATGCAGCGCAACATCATTCTGCGGCACAGAATAGCTTTCGCCGTCCGCGAGGCGCTGAACTCGATGGGATTCCTGGAGATAGAGACACCTTTCATGACCCGCTCCACCCCCGAAGGGGCGCGCGATTATCTGGTCCCGAGCCGGCTACAACAGGGCAGCTTCTATGCCTTGCCCCAGTCACCGCAACTGTTCAAGCAATTGCTGATGATCGCGGGCTACGACCGGTACTTCCAGATCGTGCGCTGCTTCCGGGACGAGGACCTGCGCGCCGACCGCCAGCCGGAGTTCACGCAGATCGATTTGGAGATGTCGTTCCCCCAGCAAGAGCAGATCTTCGAGACCATCGAGCCGCTGATGGTGCGGGTCTGCGAAGTGGCGGGCCACAAAGTGGAAGCCCCCTTTCTGCGGCTCAGCTACAGCCAGGCCATGGAGCAATACGGAAGCGACAAGCCGGATATGAGACTGCCCCCGATGCGTCCGGTGGGCGACCTGTTCCCACCCGGCCAACTGGCCTCCGGTATGCCGCTCGTCGCCATCCGGATTCCCAAGTGCGGCGGCCTCTCGCGCAAGGAGCGGGACGAGCTGAAGGCTTTCGGCGCTGAGCGGAATCTCAAAGTTTACGACGACGCGCGCCGGCTGGAGCGGGACTTCGCCGAGCCGATGGCCCGCGTGCGGGAACGCGTAGGCGCCGAGGAGGGCGACCTGCTGATGCTCGCCACGGCGGCCGTCCCACCCACCGGCCACCGCCCAGAGGAGGAGGTGTACACCGCCGCCGGCGCCCTGCGGTTGTATGCCGGCCAGAAGTATAACGATCGCCACGGCCTGCTCGCCCCCGACGATTTTCGTTTCCTGTGGGTGACTGATTTCCCCATGTTCGAGTGGGACCCCGAGGAGCAGCGTTGGAACGCCGCCCACCATCCCTTCACCTCAGTGCACGACGAGGATCTGGACAAGCTGAGTTCGGACCCGGCGCATTGTCGCGCCAAGTCCTACGACCTGGTGCTGAACGGGATTGAGCTCGGCTCGGGCTCCATCCGTATCCACCGGCGCGATGTGCAGGCGCGGGTGTTCGAGGCCCTGGGCTTCACTGAGGAGGAGGCCCGGCGGCGCTTTGGCTTTTTCCTGGAGGCCCTGGAATACGGCACGCCGCCCCACGGTGGCATTGCCCTGGGGCTCGACCGGCTGGTGATGATCCTGGCCGGGGAGAGCACGATCCGGGACGTGATTCCCTTCCCCAAGACCGCCAAGGGCACCGACCTGATGTGCGACGCCCCGACCCCGGTCCCCGAGCGACAGCTTCGGGAGCTGGGGATCACGCTACGGCGCACGTAGTTGCTCCTCCAGGTCCGGAAATCGGCTAAGATAAAGCTAGAAGCGGACCATGCTCAGAAGAAGTTTTCTCGCCTTGGCGCCGGCCCTGGGACAGGCCGAGATGGTCGTCTTCCTCCGGCGAGGCTCCCCGCCCTGGGCTTTGAAGCTCGCTTCGGAAGCCCTGGTCGCCGGCCTGCTGCTGGTCCCGTCCGCGGCGATCATGGGCTTCGCCTTCCCGCTGGCGGCGACGGCCTACGTCTCATCGGACCGACCCGAGCAGCCCGTGATTGTTGGTTTCGTGCTGGATGTGAGCAACTCGGCCCGGGTTTACTTCAAGACTTATCAGGATGCCATCGCCGACCTGGCCTACGTTCTGCTCCCCGGCGACAACAAGAACAAAGGCTTCCTGGTCACCTATTCCACCGAGACGGATTTCCTGGTCAAGCCCACCGGCGACGCCGAGCCGATCGCGGAAAAAATTCGCAAGATCAAGCCGGGCGGCGGCAGTTCCATGTTGGACGCCGTCTACCAGTCCTGTAACAAGTATTTTTCCGTCAAAGGCCAGCCCTTGGAGCCCAAGCGAGTGCTGATCCTGGTGGGCGACGGCCACGACAACAACAGCAAGGTTTCCCTCGACCAGGCGCTGGAAGCGGCGCAGCGGGCGCAGGCGGTCATCTACGCCGTGAGCACGGTGGCCTACGGGTTTACCAACCCGGAGGAGAGCAACCTCGTCCGGCTGACCGAGGAAACCGGGGGCCGCGTGGAGCGGCCCTTGCAGAAGATCCACGAGAAGGTCTCCGGCTACCTCTCCACACCTTCTGATGAAGGCAACTACGCTTACACGGTGGGAACCGGCCAGTACGCGGCCGAGTTGTCCGGCAAGCTCTACAAGGCCATCACGGACTTGACCGGGAATATAACTCAACAATACATATTAGGCTATACTCCGCCTGCCCCGTTCACCGACCGGAAATTCCGTACCGTCAAGGTGGCCGTCAACCTGAAGGGTGCGGACGTAAAAGTGCGCGCCCGAAAGGGCTATTTCCCGCCGTAGCGCATAGAGAGTCAGGAGCCGGGGGCCGCAAGGCGATACACCAGGGAACCTCGGGTGACCTCGACCAGCCGGTAGCGCTCCAGCGCCGGCCGGAGCTCAGGATAGTTCTCCATTGCCAGAGAGGGATTGTAGGAGCCGAGGCCATCGACGATCACGGCGGGCGGCGATTCGCTCAGTTGCTGCGCCAGTTCCTGGCGATGGCGTGCGGCCCACTCGGGAAGAAACGGATCGGAACGCTGGAGGTGGCGATCGGCCAGTACGCCGGTGAGCGGCTGGGACTCGAGGAAGCGGGAGGCGCCGGCGCGCCGGGCGTAATAGTAGATTTCCGGCCGATACCCCCATACCAGGATCCTGTCCGTGGGCCGGGTGAGCTGGGCGACATCGGCGCCGACGCGCCGGCTATCGGCATCCATGGCCGTGTCGCGCCAGGGAAAGGGCCGACGCAGTGCCAGCCACAAGTTGACGCGCCCGAAGCGAACCGCCGGCACCGCCAACGCCACCGCCAGGACGACGGTGGACGGCAGCCGGCGCGGCAGAGCGGCCCAGCCGGCTCCGGCAGCCACTGCCAGCGGCGGCAGAATCTGGAAATAGTAACGCGGGAAGAAGCGTGCTCCCAGGATCACGCCTAGAAAGCTGACCGCCATCCAGAAGGCCATTCGCCGGAATTCTCCGGAACCGGAGGGCCGGCGCAGGAAGTAGGCCACCGCACCCAGAACCAGTGCAGCGTGGAACCCCAGGTAATGCCAGGTGCGCTCAAGACCCAGGACCCAGGGGCGATCCGAGATGGACGAACTGGCGTATTGCCAGCCCCATCGCCACACCTGGTCGACATAGCCTCTCCAGCCGCCCTCGAACACCACCACCGCCAGCCCGGCAGCCACACTCGCGAAAAATCCGGCGAGCAACAGCGAGAGCCGGCGGCCGGCGCCACCGGGGATTCGATCCTTTTCCATGCTCGCCAGAAGGATCCACCCGGCCGCGGCTCCCAGGACAAACAAGGCCTTGGCGTTGAAGTGAAAGGCCAGGCCCGCGCACAGGCCCGCTAGTCCCGGGCGGCCGCAGGCCAGAAAGTAGAAAACCGCCAGGTGCGGCAGCACCAGCAACAAGTCGGCCGCCAGCGCCACCGTGGCGGCATGAATGTAAAAGCCGGTGAAGAACGCAAGGAAAAATGCGGTCCACCGCCCCGCGGGCTCGCCCCAGAGCCGGCGGGCAAGGGCATATCCCATTAAGGTGACTGCCCATATATAGATGGCCCCTACCAGCCGCAGACCATAAATGCTGTATCCCACCAAGCGGAACACCCCGTAGTAGAACCAGGCCAGAAACGGCGGCTTGTCGAACCAGATGTCGAAGTAGAGGGTATGGCCGGCGCGGATTTGCTGGGCCACGGCGAGGTAGAGGGTTTCTTCCGGCCAGATCACCCCGGTCTGAAACATCCGCGAGAAAAGGATCAGCGCGAGGATGAGCAGCCAAAAGCGGAAGCGCGGGCTCATTCCACTTCCTGGCCGCTCTCTATTTCCCACACTTCGGCCCGCAGCCGGCCCTCGTGGAGGCGCACGCGAAGCCCGCGGCCCGGGGCCGTTTCCGCCGCCCGGCGCAGCACCCGCCCTGACTCGTCCTGCACGATGGCGTAGCCGCGCTCGAGCACGCCCAGCGGGCTCAGGTGCCCGAGCTGGGCGTGGAGGGAATCGAGCCGGCCCCGCAAGCGGGCGAGGCGCAACTGAAGCAGTGGCTCGAAGGCCGCGCGGAGCTGCTCGATCTGCACACGGCGGGAAGCCAGTTGCACGCGCAGATCCTGCGCCTGCAGCCGGGCCGCGGCCGCGCCCAGCCGCCGTTCAGTTTCGAGCAACCGCCGGCGCACTTGCTCCCGCAGGCGGTAGTCCAGCTCGTCGGTCCGCTGGCCCGCGCCGTTCAGCCGCCGGCGCAGGGACCCCGCCACCCGCTCCACGCCCAGATCGGTCAATCGACGGTGCAGAACAGCCACCTGATAACGCAGCGCCTGGCACAGCCGCTCGTACCACCCGGTAATCAGCTCGACAAATTCGGACTTGCTGCGAATCGCCAGCTCGGCCGCCGCGGAAGGCGTGGGGGCGCGCAGGTCGGCCACGAAGTCTGCAATCGTGAAATCGGTTTCGTGGCCCACGGCAGAGATTACCGGGACCGGGCAGGCGGCGATGGCCCGCGCCACGCTCTCCTCGTTGAACGGCCAGAGGTCTTCGAGCGACCCTCCGCCCCGGCCCACAATCAGCAGATCGGACCAGCCCGAGTCGCTAAAGTAATTCAGGGCCTCGCAGATTTTCCCCGCCGCCCCCTCGCCCTGCACCGGCACGGGATAGAGCCGGATGTGGAGGCCGGGGAAGCGGCGGCCTAAAATGCGGAGCATATCGGCGATCACGGCCCCGCGCGGCGAAGTCACCAGACCGATGCGCCGGGGGAACAGGGGCAGCGGCTTCTTCCGCCCGGGGTCGAACAGCCCTTCCGCCGCAAGCTTCTTCTTCAACTGCTCGAAGGCCAGTTGCAGGGCGCCGGCGCCGAGCGGCTCCAGGAGCTCGACGTAAAGCTGGTATTCCCCGCGCACCTCGTACACGCTGACACGGCCCCGCGCCAGCACCGCCATCCCATCGGCCGGCTTGAAGCGCAGCAAACGGGCGTCCTGACGGAAGAAGACGGATTTCAGTTGGGCCTGGGCGTCCTTGAGAGTGAAGTAGAGGTGGCCGCTGGGGGCGGGACGAAAGTTGGAGATCTCCCCCTCCACCCAAACATCGGCGAAATCGCTCTCGAGAGTTTCCCGGATGGCGGCGTTGATCTCGCTGACCGAGTAGATTCTTCGCTCGGCGAAAAAACTGAAGCTGGATTGAGCCATGGCCGGCCGGTCAATTGAAGATAGCGCGGCTGCCGGAAGGAATCAAACTTCAGACGCTGGAGTTCCCGCGGATCAACTGCTGGGGTTGGGGCAGGATGGATCAGGGGCTTGCTGTCGGGAAGCCGCCTGGGAACCCAGAGCTTCCACCATGGAGAACAGCCAGGCCCCGGAGTCGCGTCCGGCGAGGTACCCCTGGTAGAGGGAATAGGGCGTAGCCGGGAGGAGCGAGCGGCCTTCGCTCGCCGGCGCTATCCACAGCGCCGAGAGCAGAACCAGCGCCGCCGGTACGATCCAAATTTTCAATCTGGCTGGCATCTCTCTCCTCACCCGGAATAGACGAGGGCCGAGGGGAAATCGTTAGCAGCGCGGCGCATTTTCACAATACTTTGACAATTGTCAGAAGCGGTGCGGTTTGGGAGAATCATTGCAAAGGCGCGGAAACCAATGGAACTTGTAACACTTCAAGGACGTGTGAAAACCGACAACCCGCTCTTGCGGCTCAGCTCGCGGGACAACGTGGCCGTGGCACGGGCCAACCTCGAAGCCGGCGACGCCTTCTCCTTTGAGGGCGGCGAACTGCGGCTGCTCGACCCGATTCCGATGGGACACAAGGTAGCGGTGGTCGATATCCCGGAGGGCGGCACGGTCTTCAAGTACGGCGAAGACATCGGCACGGCGCAGCAGTCAATCCGGCGAGGGGAATGGGTCCACACGCACAACCTGAAGTTCGACGTAAAGGACCGCGATTGGGCCTTCTCCACCAACCTTTCCGATCTGAGCGACATCCCGCTCGTCGAGCCACGCACATTCCTGGGCTACCCCCGCGCCGACGGGCGAGTGGGGACGCGCAACTACATCGCCGTGGCCGGGGCCAGCAACTGCGCTGCCCACGCGGTGAGCGAAATCGAAGCGGCGTTCCGCGCCGAAGATTTCTCCGGCTCGAACATCGATGGCGTGGCGAGCTTCCCCCACGGCGACGGCTGTGGTATGAGCGAAGGCCCGGACACGGAGCAGTTGCGCCGGACGCTCGACGGCGTGATGGACCACCCCAACGTGGTCGCCGCCATCATCGTAGGCTTGGGGTGCGAGGTGAACCAGATCAGTTACTACCTCCAGGAGGGAGGCAATGGGACCCGACGCGGATTGACGCTCCAGGAAAGCGGCGGCACGCGCAACGTGGTGCGCGACGGAGCGCGGGCCGCGCGCGAGCTGATTGACCAGGTGGGGCGCTTGCAGCGGGTAGAAGCGCCGGTCTCCAAGCTGATCCTGGGGACCAACTGCGGCGGCTCGGACGGCTTTTCCGGCATCACGGCCAACCCGGCCCTGGGGTATTGCTCCGATCTGCTGGTGAAGCAGGGCGGGACCAGCGTGCTCGCCGAAACCCCGGAGATTTACGGCGCCGAGCACCTGCTGACGCGGCGGGCCCGCACCCGCGAGATCGGCGAAAAGCTGCTCGGCCAGATCCAATGGTACAAGCAGTATGTGGCGAAGTTCGGCTCGAGCTTCGACGACAACCCCTCGCCCGGCAACAAGGCCGGCGGGCTCACCAACATCGCGGAAAAATCGCTGGGGGCGGCTATCAAGAGCGGCACCTCGATTCTCACCGACGTGGTGGAGTTCGCCGAGCGCATCACGAAGGCGGGCTTCGTCTACATGAACACGCCGGGCCACGACCCGGTCTCGCTCACCGGGCTCGCAGCCGGCGGGGCGAACATCATCATCTTCACCACCGGCCGCGGCAGCGCCATCGGCTTCCCCACCGTTCCCGTCATCAAGGTGGCCACCAATTCACGGATGGCCCGCCACATGAGCTCGAACATGGACCTGAACGCCGGCGCCATCGCCGACGGGGAGGAAGACATCCGGCAGGTGGGCGAGCGGATGTACCGGCTGATGGTGGAAGTGGCCTCCGGCCGCCGGACGCTCAGCGAGCAGCTCGGCCACCGGGAGTTTGTGCCGTGGCGGATCGGGCCGGTGATGTGAGCTCCTCGCCAAAGCTATAGTCTCGCCTGGCCGGAACAGGTCACGCCGGAACAGCCAGCTTCTCAGCTTGCTTGTCCAGCGAGCGTACGACCTTCTGAATGGATTCGACTTCGGACCCCTCGAAATAGACCTCCCCACATTGGGTGCACACCCAGGCGGGGATCGCATCAAACAGCAGGTGATAGCCCTTCCGATCGATGTGGAAGGGCGCTGTGCCCCGCTTCATTCTTCCCTGGCAGTGCACGCATCTCATGGTTCCCTCCTGGAGACAAGCCCCTGATCCCATTGCTGCTCGCTAGGGAGATAAGCCGTAATGACAGGCCGGTCACGTGAGGTTCCAGAAGTTCTCAGAACCTTGCCACTACGGGGAAAAACGGGCGGTCGGTAATCTGCTGGCGGAAGGATTTCGCCCAGCGGCCGGGGACCGGCGCGCGGCACGTGGGGCAGGCGCCCTCGGGCGTGATCCGATACTGGCGAATCCGGTAGCCGTAGCGGGCAACAAGCAGTTCCCCGCAAGAGGCGCAGCAAGTATTTTCCAGATTCCCCACCATCCCCGAAATGTTGCCCGCGTAGACGTAGCGCAGGCCGGCGCGGCGGCCGATTCCGGCGGCCCGCACCAGAGTTTCGATCGGCGTGTCGTCCGGGTCGGTCATCTTGTAGTCCTTGTGGAAGGCCGTCACGTGCCAGGGGATGTCAGGGGAGATGCCGGCCAGAAACTCGGCCATTTGCCCGAGCTCCTCATCGGAGTCGTTGAAGCCGGGGACTACCAGCGTGACGATCTCCAACCAGAAACCCATCTCGTAAATGAGGCGGATGCTGTCGAGAATTGGCTGGAGGCGTCCGCCAAGCTGGCGATAATGCCGGTCGTCGAAGCTCTTGAGGTCGACCTTGTAGAGATCCACCCACGGCCGGAGGTATTCGAGGACGCGCGGCGTGGCGTTGCCGTTGGAAACAAAGCCGGTCATCAGGCCTGCGGCGCGGGCTTCCTTGAAAACCGCCACGGCCCACTCGGAAGTGATGAGCGGCTCGTTGTAAGTGCTAACCACCACCTCGCCGGCCTGCTCCACCGCCATGCGGACCAGGCCTTCCGGCGTGGCGCGGCGCGGCAGCCCGATGGCGTTCGGATCGCGGATGGCCTGGGAGGTGTCCCAGTTCTGGCAGTAGGCGCAGTGCAGGTCGCAGCCTAGCATGCCGAAGCTGAAGGCCAGCGCACCGGGGCGCACGTGGAAGAAAGGCTTCTTCTCGATGGGATCGCACTGCACGGCGGCCACGTAGCCCCACGGCACGTACAGTTTGCCGTCCCGGTTGAAGCGCACCTTGCAGACGCCGGGCTGGCCCTCGGGAATCGGGCAGCAATGGCCGCAGGCGTAGCACCGGATCCGGTTGCGATCCAGGGGCTCCCAAAGCTCGCCTTCTCGGACTTGTTCTGCCAGGGCTTCGGCTAAGGTGGTGGGCATATCGCCCCCTTAGCGCTATTATACCGCCGCGTGGTGATCCACCGGGCCGCAGCCCCGGCCTAAGCCGGGGCTCTCCGCAATAGCTCGGGTGATGTAGCGCTTGGCCGTCTCGATCGCCGCTTCGAGCTCGCGACCCTTGGCCAGCTCGGCCGTGATGGCGGCCGAATAGGTACAGCCAGTGCCGTGGGTATCTTTCGATTCTATCCGCCGGGCGGCGAATTTTTGGATCCGCCCCTGGTAATAGAGGACATCGACGGCGTCCTCGGTCAGGTGCCCTCCTTTCACCAGCACAGCTTTCGGTCCCAGGCCGGCTATGCGCCGGGCCGCTTCTTCCATCGCCTTCACATCCGCGACCTTCATGCCGGCCAGCGCCGCTGCTTCGTTCAGGTTCGGGGTCACGAGAAAAGTCACGGGGAGGAGACGGCCGGCGAGCGACTGCCGGGCGTCCTCGGCAATCAGCGCCGTGCCGTGCTTGCTGATCATGACCGGGTCCACGACCAGCGGGAACGAAAAGAGCCGGGCGCTTTCGACCACCACTTCGATGATCCCGGCGGTCCCCAGGGCGCCGGTCTTGGCGGCCTGCGGCGGAATGTCCTCCAGGACCGCCTGGAGCTGCTCCTGGACCAGGCGTGGCGCGAGAGGCTCGACCGCGCTTACCCGTTGGGTGTTCTGCACTGTCACCAGAGTGAGCACGCCCATGCCGTAGACGCCGAACTGGTGGAAGGTCTTCAGATCGGCCTCGAGGCCCGCCCCGCCCGAGGGATCCAAGCCGGCAATGGTGAGCGCGACCGGCTTCACGTCAGCCCTCCCACGCCATCCGCCAGAAATCGCGCTCCTGCTCCAGAACGCGGTTGAAGTGGGCCTGCGCCGCCTCGTGCGGGTAGCGCTCGGCCAGGGCGCGCAGGGTCGCTACGTAATCGGCGAATGCAGCGCTTGACCAGCGCTCGATGAACTCCGCATAGGCTCCCTTCGCCTCGAGCGCGCTCCACGCCACCAGATAGGAAACTTCCACGCCGAACAGCACGACCAGCAGCACCGGGTAGGGCTGCGTATAGGCGCAGCGCATCAGGAAGTCGGTATAGCCCCTGCAAACCGGATGGGGCGGAATCTCCAGCTCCAGCGCCAGGCGCGCGGCGTGGGCCTCAAACCACTCCATCTCGGTGTTCAGCGCCGTCAGGCCGGAAATCAGCGCCCGGTGGCACTCCCGGGGCGCCTTGGCCAGGACGATGGCTTGAAACGCCGTCAGGCCCTTGGCGAACAAATAGTCCTGTGAGAGCCAGCGCCGGAAAGCCTCCGGGGGAAGGGAGCCGGCGGCCGCGGCGTCCAGAAAGGGAGAGTGGGTCGCTTCTTCCCAGAGAGGGCCTGCTTCGCGGATCAGCGGGACTTCAGTTATCCACTGCGGCTCGCTCACGGGCGCTCCTGGCCGAAACGGGCCGGGTCGAGCGCCTCGATCGGCAGGTCGGTTTTGCCCTTCGTGATCAGGTCGGCGAGGATCTTACCAGTCACCGGGGCCAGCATGATTCCCTTCTTGTAGTGTCCGGCCGCCACGTAAACCCGCTCCTGGCCGGGAACTTTGCCGATTACCGGTTTCAGGTCCTCGCAACAGGGTCGGAAGCCGGACCAGGCGCAAGCGGTGGGTAAACCGCGGAGCGCCGGAAACAACTCGTCCATCTCCGAGCGGATACGCGCCAGGTCGGCCGGGTTCACGCCCCGCTCAAAGCCGACGTCCTCGACCGTTCCCCCGCCGGCCATGTAGCCTTCCGCAAGCTGCCAATGATAAAAATCGCGGCCCAGGACCGTGTGGTGGACCAGCGGAGGCCGCGGCTCGGTGGCGAGCAATTGGCCGCGCATGGGCTTGATCGGCGGCGTGTATCCCAGAACACGGGTAACGAGTGGCGTCCAGGAGCCGGAGGCGATGACAGTTGTGCCGGCGTCGACGTCGCCGCCGGAAGTCGCGACGCGCGGCTCGAGGCGCAGCACCTCGGCGTCCAAACAAAACTTTACCTCCCTGTTTCTAAGATGGCGGACGAGTGCTGCTCCCAGCTTCACGGGGTTGATCTGCGCCTCATCCGGATAAAAGACGGCCCCGGCCGGCCTTATTCCCAGGGCGGGCTCCAACCGGTGTAGCTGCCCCCGTTCAATCTCTTCGGCGAGAAACCCAGCCTGGCGCACCGAGCGCACCAACGAATAAGCGTGCTGCCAGTCCGCCTCGGAATAAAGCAGCTCCAGAAGCCCCGTGCGGCGGAGGTCAAAATTGAAGCCGGGAGAGGCGGCCAGCTTGTCATACAACCGGCTGCTGGCGTGGGCCAGGGGCACGAGCGGCCCCATTTCCGGGCTCGCCTGGCCGAACCACAGGCCGCCGGCGTTGGCCCCGCTCGCTTCCCCAGCCGCTGTTCCCCGGTCCAGGACGCAGATGTTTGAAATACCTTTGACTGATAAATAATAGGCCGTCGCCAAGCCGATCATCCCGGCGCCGACGATCACGACCTCGGCCGCTTGGGGCAGCGGATCCGATTCGCCCAGCAGGGACAGTTCTTCTTCCCCTAGAGTTCGAAACCAGACGGAATCCTGCATCCACTTGATGCTAGCACTGAACCGCTCGTGTCCCGGGCGAGGGGAGCAGGTATCCGGAAGCAAGCGGGCGTCGAAGGCGGGCCGCAAGGCGGGATTCCTGCTTCTTTTCCAAACTCCGGGACAATCGGCGCAAGATGTGGATGAAACGAAGGCTCCCGGAACCCTGGCTCCCCTACGCTTTGAGCCTAGCAACGATCTTGCTTCCCGCCGCACGCCAAAGTAGTAAAATGCTTGAAAAACAAGGATAAAGAAATCTCAAAGCGCGGTGACCGAGCCGGGAGGCCACATGAAAACAATTTGGGGGGAAATCGACATTTGCGACTCCCACGCGCATTTGCTCTCCAGGCCGTTCTTTCGCTCCCTGGCCGGGGAAACTGAGGTCGAAGGCCTCGTAGCAAGGCTAGGGCTGGAGGTTCCGGGTGAGGATGCGACTGAGTTGGCCGGTAGATGGGTCGAGGAGCTGGACCGCCATGGGCTGAAGCGCTCTGTGATGATTGCCAGTGCCCCGGGCGACGAAGACTCGGCGGCCGACGCCCAGCGCGCTTATCCCCATCGCCTGGTCGGATACTTCATGCTCGATCCCACCGCCGCCGACGCCGCCGAGCGGGCCCGCCGGGCGGTGGAAAGGCTCGGCCTTCGCGGCATCTGCCTTTTCCCCGCCATGCACAAATTTTCCGTTCAGGACGAGCGGCTGCGGCCGATCTGCGAGCTGGCCGGGGAGCGTCCTGGCGTCGTAGTCTTCGTTCACAAGGGAGTATTAACAGTAGGCGTACGCAAGAAGCTGGGGCTGCCTTCCCCGTTCGACATGAGCTATTCGAATCCCATGGATCTGCATCGCGTGGCCCAGGAATTCCCGCGGGTGAACTTTGTGCTGCCCCATTTCGGCGCCGGCTACTTCCGCGAAACCCTCATGCTGGGCGATCTGTGCCCCAATGTGCACGTGGACACCTCCAGCAGCAATTCCTGGATCCGTTACGTTCCCGGCCTCAGCGGGCTGAAGGAAGTGTTCAGCCGGGCGCTGCAGGTTTTTGGGCCGCGCCGGATTCTGTTCGGGTCGGATTCCTCGTTTTTCCCGCGGGGCTGGAATGCCGAAATTCTCCAGACGCAGCTGCCCATTCTGGAGCAACTGCAACTGGGCCGCGCCGATGCTGCCGCCATACTGGGGGGCAACCTGGAAAGATTAGTAGGGGTGCAGACGGCTTCGGGAGCGGCTTAGCGCGCCGGGGCCACCAGAATGCGGTCGATGGAAGCCAGGTTGGGACGGCCGGAAAGTCCCATGGCCAAGGCCAGCTCGGTCTGGAGCAATTCGAGCACGCGGGTTACGCCCGGCTGCCCGTAAGCGCCCAGGCCCCACAGCGGCGGCCGCCCTACCAAGACAGCTTTAGCGCCCAGGGCCAGACCCTTCAAGACATCGGTGCC
>JACQDG010000204.1 GCA_016201185.1 Acidobacteriota bacterium
CGTAGGTCCTCGTAAAGGACAGCTATTCGTGCTACCAAAACGGAGAGTTGGTCCCCAGAATCGGATCGGCAAACTGATCTCAGATTCCCGAAGCGAACGCTCCCGAAGACGCATGGCTCTTTTATAGCAGATATGCCTGCCATCACAAGAGAGGGCTTCCCAACTATGGCCGGTGCTTGCCTGGGGTTTGCGGCACGCGGTTTTCGACTAAGGCTAGGTGGTGCGCCCGGGGTGATTCGAACACCCGACCTTCTGGTTCGTAGCCAGACGCTCTATCCAGCTGAGCTACGGGCGCGAGGAAAGGCTTGTTATCAATCCTACCAGACCATGCGCTCGCGGTGCTACATTCGCAGGCCGCCGTTGACGTCGAGGACGTGGCCGGTGATGTAGGCGGCTTCGTCGCTCGCCAGGAACCGCACCGCGTTGGCCACCTCCAGATCCGTGCCCATGCGGCGCAAGGGGATCATGGCGAGCAGCCGGTCGCGCGCCGCCGGCTCGAGCGCATCGGTCATGGCGGTCTCAATGAAACCGGGCGCCACGGCGTTCACGGTGATGTTGCGCGAGGCCACTTCCTGCGCCAGCGCCTTGGTCAGCCCGATCAGCCCGGCCTTGGAGGCGACGTAGTTGGCCTGGCCGGAGTTTCCCGTCTCGCCCACCACCGACGAGATGTTCACAATCCGCCCCCAGCGTGCCCGCACCATGCCGGGAAGCGCCTGCTGGATGCACAGAAAGCTGCCGGTCAGGTTGGTCGTCAGCACCGCGTCCCAGCTTTCACGCTTCATGCGCATGGCGAGTCCGTCCCGCGTAATGCCGGCGTTGTTCACCAGAATCTCCACCTTGCCGAAAATCTCTACCGCCTGGCGGAAGGCCGCAGCGATCGACTCGGCCGAGGCGACGTCCATAGGCACGGCCGCCGCCTGGCCGCCGGCAGCGCGGATCTCGGCCACCAGTTGCTCCAGTTTCTCCTGCTGGCGGGCGGCGGCGACGACCCGCGCCCCGTGCTCGGCCAGCACCCGGGCGCACGCCCGTCCAATTCCCTGACTCGCTCCGGTGATGAAGGCCACCCGGTCTTTCATGTCAGTAATCTCTCCAAGCTTCTTAGATCTTCCACGTTGGTCCCGTTCAACGATCGATCGATATGGCGCAGCAGTCCGGTGAGCACCCGGCCCGGCCCCACCTCGACAAAGCGGCTGACCCCCTGGGCGGCAAGGTAGCGGATCGACGCCCCCCAGCGCACCGGGTTAGCCACCTGATCCATGAGCCCCCGGCGCGCCTCTTCTGCTGTACGGATTTCCAGGGCAGCGAAATTGTTCACGAGCGGAATCTGCAAATCGCGGAAAGTCGCTACCGCTAAGTCCGGCTGAAGGCGCTGCCGGGCTGGTTCCATCAGCGGGCAATGAAACGGCGCGCTTACGGCGAGCATCACCGCCCGCTTGGCGCCGGCGGCTTCGGCCAGCGCCACGGCCCGCTCCACGGCGGCCTTGTGGCCGGCGATCACCACCTGGTCCGGGGAATTCAGGTTCGCGGGCGCGACCACCTCGCCCTGGGCGGCCTCGGCGCAAATCCTCTCCAGCGTCCCGTTCGGCAGCCCGAGCAGCGCTGCCATGGCTCCTGTGCCCGCCGGCACCGCCTCCTGCATATATTGTCCGCGGCGCCGGACCAACCGCACAGCGTCCTCGAAGTGGAGCGCCCCGGCGGCCACCAGCGCTGAGTATTCCCCCAAGCTGTGCCCGGCGACAAAGTCGGGCTGGATGCCTTTTTCCGCGAGCACCACCCAGGTCGCGACCGAGCAGGTCAAAATGGCGGGCTGGGTGTTTTCAGTGAGCCTCAACGCCTCTTCCGGCCCCTCGAAGCACAGCCGCGAAAGCGGGAAGTTCAGCGCCGCATCGGCCCGCTCGAAGACTTCCCGTGCCGCAGAGAAATGCTCCGCCAGTTCTCGCCCCATCCCTGGCGCCTGAGACCCCTGTCCGGGGAACAGGAAGGCCACTTTGGACATGCCAAGAGTAAAGCGCGATTGTACCCCAGGCCGACCGGTTTGCGCCGGGCGTATCAAATTTGCGCCGGGCGGGCGAAAATAGTAAAACAAGCTGTGGCCTACGCCGACCTGAGAGAATTCCTGCACGCTCTCGAGAGCCGCGGCGAACTGCTGCGCGTGGCGGCCGAGGTCGATCCCATCCTGGAAATCACCGAGGTCGCCGACCGCGCCGTCAAGAAAGGCGCCCCGGCGCTGTTGTTCGAGCATCCCAAGGGCTACCGCATTCCCGTGGCGATCAACTTGTTCGGCAGCAAGCGACGCATGGAGATCGCCCTGGAAGTAGACGCCATTCCCCAGGTGGCCGCCCGCATCTCCGAGTACCTCGAGATGAAGATGCCCGAGGGCCTGGTGGGCAAGCTCAAGATGCTGCCGAAGCTGGCCGAAATGGGTTCCTTCTTCCCCAAATCGGTGAAGGACGGGCCGGTGAAGGAGGTGATCCTTCGCGACAATTTCTCTGTCCTCGATTTCCCGGTGTTGAAATGCTGGCCCCAGGACGGCGGCCGCTTCATCACGCTGCCGCTGGTCTTCTCCCTCAACCCCGACACCGGCAAGCGCAACTGTGGCATGTACCGCATGCAGATCTTCGACGACCGCACCACGGCCATGCACTGGCAAACGCACAAGCAGGGGGCGGAGCACTACCGGAGGGCGCTGAAGGAAGGCCGCTCGACTCGCATGGAGATAGCCGTCGCCATCGGTTGCGATCCGGCGACCATGTTCTCCGCCGTGCTGCCGCTGCCGCCGGACCTCGATGAAATGCTTTTCGCCGGGTTTCTGCGCTCGGCGCCCGTCGAGATGGTGAAATGCGAGACGATAGACGTGGAGGCGCCCGCGCGAGCGGAAATTGTGCTCGAAGGCTACGTGACCCTGGGTGAGTTGCGCTCCGAAGGTCCCTTCGGCGATCACACCGGCTTCTATTCCCTCGAGGACGACTACCCGGTCTTCCACATTACCTGCATCACCCGCCGCAAGGATCCTATTTACGCCACCACCATCGTCGGCCCGCCGCCCATGGAAGATTTCTTCATGGGCAACGCCATCGAGCGGATCTTCCTGCCGCTGATGCGGCTGCAACTGCCGGAGATTACCGACATCCACATGCCGGCCGAGGGCATCTTCCACAACCTCATGCTGGTAGCGATTCGCAAGTCCTATCCCGGCCACGCGCGCAAGGTGATGTCCGCCATCTGGGGCCTGGGGCAGGCCATGTTCACCAAGTGCATCGTAGTGGTGGACGAGGACGTCAACGTGCAGGACGTGCGCGAGGTGACCTGGAAAGCGCTGAACAACATCGACCCGGAGCGGGACATTCAGTTCGTCTTCGGTCCCATCGATTCGCTCGACCACTCAAGCCGCCTTCTGAATTACGGCTCCAAGATGGGGGTTGATGCCACGCGCAAGTGGCCCCAGGAGGGCTTTACACGGCCCTGGCCCGACGTGATCCGGATGGGCCCGGAGGTGAAGCGGCGGGTGGACGCGCTGTGCCAGCAATTGGGGCTGTAGCGCAGTAGCTGGGTTAAAGGGACGGTGGAAAAATGCATCTACAGCAGACCAAGCGCGGCAGCCGTGATACCGGCGGCCCACAGTACTATTTTCATGATTTGACTAAGGCGGTGAAAACCTATCTACGGCTGGAAGGCGCCGTGCCGGTCGCCCTCACGACGCCTTACGGAGGGACCAAATCGGAGTACTTCGCAGTTGGTAAGGACCACAAATTGGATGCTGACCTCCGGCCAGTACCTGGGAACGTGGGCCATGATAGGGTTCAGCAGGGCCGCGCCACTGAGAGTATCGGCGAGTCGATCAGAAAGTGGTACGGCTTGCCTGCGGGTGATTTCGAGCGTATTCGCATCGAGGTGGAGATCCGGGATGACGCTTTTTGGCTTAGCCCCCTTGCCTACAAGACCGTCGGAGGGAAGGAGAAAGAGATTCGTCGCATTGACCGGCCGCTGACCTTTACTCTCGACTACGCAAGTCCGCTCTGGACCGACCAACTCCGCTTTATAGACAAGAGGGAGCCGCGCATCGTATCCTGGGCTTTGGCCGAGATTTGCAGGATCGCGGCGGACCACCGGCCTTCTTCAAAACTGCCCCACATCCAGGAGAGCGACATATTGCGCGCCTCGGGCCCGCTGAAGCACTTGGGCATGTCACTCGGCGGTTACGTGGGCAAAGGTTACGATTGTGTTACCGAATTCTCCTTCCTGCGCTACCCCAGTTACAAGGTGCCTGTTGAACTCAAGCGCAATAGCCGCGACTTCAAGTACCAGCAGCAAAAGTACGGCAAGGATCTGCTTTCGCGGGCAGTCGTGCTTTGCGCGATCCATGAGCACATCCAGCTTCCGCCGAGCATTGACGTCATCGAGCTCGAGGCACTGTGCCGGCACTCTTCCATGCTTGCATCACGATGATGACCCAGTACGGTGAGATCACTCCCATTCGCGCACGCGTACCCTCGGCGAGGCAGAGCGCCAGGAGGCATTACGGCGTCCATCCGTACTTCACTCGCAGGCCGTACAATGTCGTCCGCGCGTATATCCTACGTTACTCGAAAGAGCGGGACCGAGTACTGGATCCCTTTGGCGGGTCTGGCGTCACTGCCATAGAGGCGTTTCTTGAAAACCGGGTCGGCATTCAGAGCGACATCAACCCGTTCGCAAACTTTGTCGCGCGTGGCATCGCCAACTTGACGAGGGGCCACATCAGCGCGTACAGCGAAGCCCTGGAACGAGTTCGCGAGGCTTGCGAACGCCGCCTTCAGTCCATCGAACACGCGGGGGATGACGAGCTGCGGCGCCTCCGACGGACCGTCCGGCTGCCTCCGAACGTCCCGTTGTCAGCCAACTCCGACGTCCGCATGTACTACGATCTGTTCTCGCCTCGCCAGCTCGTTTCCCTGGCCCTCCTTAAGGACGCGATCGACAGGGTCCCAGACAGGTATGCAGGGCGGGGAATGCTCCTGGCATGGTCTGCGGCACTCACGAAACTGAACAAGACGTTTCTCTCGGCGGAGGGAAGAGCAGAGTCGAGGGGAGGATCGAGCGTATTCAGCATTTATCGCTACAAGATTGCCAAGAAGCCCGTGGAGCTGCCATTTTCACGGATCCGCCGTACGGAGGCCACATCGCTTACCTTGATTTATCTGTGCTCTGGAATAACTGGCTCGGGTACACGCCTGGGAGGGACAAGCGGGCAAGGGAGCTCATCGTCGGCGGCGACCTGCGCCTGAGCGAAGAATGCTATGTAAGGCGGTTGGCTGACAGTGTACGGGCGTGCCTGAGGATGCTGAAGCGCGACAGATGGTGTTCCATTGTGTTCCAACACTGGAACACGTCGTACTTTGAGGCTATTCTCTGCTCGGCAGCGGAAAGCGGGGCTGAGCTTAGAGCAGCAATTTCACAGGTAGGTGACCCTATCTGGTCGATGCACAAGAAAAAGGGAGACCAGTCGGTCCTCGCCGGCGAGATGATCCTCACCTTTTACAAAACAGGGGTTCCCAGGCAAATCAAAACAGACGCGGAGTTCGACGTCTCCGCGGCTCTGGATGGCATTCTATCGGAAGCCGACCGCGGCAAAGTTTACGGGGAATACATCTTCAACAGGATCATTATCGAGGCGTGGCACAAGTCTGCGATCGCATCGCTGAGGATAAACAAAGAGGACTTTGCGGACCTGATCGAGCGGCACGGTTGGCACTACGACGAGCGGGAGCACTGTTGGCTCAGGGGTCAAAAGCTGGAGGGAACACTATTCAGCGCTGTGTCGTAAGGCCCGAGCCGTGCGCCCCAGGCGCTGGTCGTTTCGTCGTGGCGAGGTAATTCAAACGCGAGGTGACCTGGAAAGCGCTGAACAACATCGACCCGGAGCGGGACATTCAGTTCGTCTTCGGTCCCATCGATTCGCTCGACCATTCGAGCCGGCTGCTCAATTACGGCTCCAAGATGGGCCTCGACGCCACACGCAAGTGGCCCCAGGAGGGGTTCAGCCGCCCCTGGCCCGACGTGATCCGGATGGACCCGGAGGTGAAGCGGCGGGTGGACGCGCTGTGCCAGCAATTGGGGCTGTAGCGCCGCACGGTATAATTAAATTCCGGATCATGAAAAACCTGGAACAACTCGAGCGCGCCCTGCTGCGCCGTGTGGGGGAGGCGGTCGGAAAGTTCAGGATGATCCGGGACGGGGACCGCGTGGCGGTGGCTGTCTCGGGCGGCAAGGATTCCCTCACGCTGCTCGAGGCCTTGCTGCTTCTCGAGAAACGCTCTCCGGCCCGCTTTACCGTTTGCGCCTTTACAGTCGAGCAGGGTAAATTCCTGCGCCCGATTGCCCCGCTAGGTGATTTCATGAAGGCCCGGGTCGTATCCTGGACCTATTTCCACGATAAACCTTCGCTTCGTTTGCTCGAGGAGCAGCCCGACCACGGCTGCGACCTGTGCAGCCGCTACCGCCGCCGCGCCGTTTACGAGATCGCCCGCGGGCTGGGAGCCAACGTCATCGCCTTCGGTCACACCGCCGATGATTTCTGCGAGGCCCTGCTGCGAAACACCCTGTTCACCGGCCGCATCAGCGCCCTGCCGCCGGTCGCTTACTCTCGGGCGCGGGATTTCCGGCTGATCCGGCCGCTCGTCTACGTGAGCGAAGAGATCACCACGGCCTACGCCGCGCAGAAGCAGTTTCCCCTGGTTCCGTGCGGCTGCGGCGAGCGCACGGGGACGGTGCGACGGCGGCTGCGCGAGTTTCTGGTGGAACTGGAAAAGGAGCAGCCTCACGTGCGGCAAAACATCCTCTCCGCCATGGGCAATATCGACACCCGCCGCCTACTCGATACACGCTTTCTTTCCCTCGACGCTGAAACAACAGAGGCCGGCGAGCCCGACCTGATTCCGATCCTCTCCGGCGGCGAATAAAGAAACCGCAGATGAACGTCATATGAACAGAATATGAATATAAGATGAACGCGGATGAACGCCGATTAGAAAGAAGGTTTCTTATCCGTGTTGATCGGTGTTCATCTGCGGTTACAATGGTTCTTTCCGACCCCTGTTGAGGGAGCCTCTTATGAGAGTCATGCCGAAAGCTGCCGCCGGGCGGCTGTTGATGTTCAAGCTGGCGGTGCTGCCGCCCGCGGTGGCCACACTGGCCGAGATCATCGAGGCCAGCAGCCGGGCCTTGGTGAAGGCTGTGGAGGCCATGGCGGAGGGCGATCATGTGATGGAACACCTGATCGAGATCAACCGCCTGGAAGACGAGGCCGACCGCGTCAATCGCCAGGCCCTGGCCGAGCTGTTCGACACGGAGAAAAACGCCATCGAGCTGATCAAACTAAAGGAAATCTACGAAATTCTGGAATCGGCCACCGACCTGTGCGAGGACGCCGCCAACGTGATCGAGAGCGTTGTTGTGAAGAACGCCTAGCGCCGGCCCCTCTGTCATGGAACACAACTTCCCGCTGGTACTGACGATCATCCTGATCGCGCTGGCGTTCGACTACGTCAACGGCTTCCACGACGCCGCCAACTCGATCGCCACGGTGGTGGCCACGCGCGTGCTTTCTCCCGGGCGGGCCGTGGCGTGGGCGGCGTTTTTCAATTTCATCGCCGCTTTCGGATTCGGCACGGCGGTGGCCAAGACCGTCGGGAGCGGCCTGGTCCGCCAGGATATCGTGAACGAATATGTCATTCTCGGCGGCTTGCTGGGCGCCATTGCCTGGGACCTGATCACCTGGTTTTTCGGTCTCCCCACCAGCTCTTCCCACGCCCTGGTGGGCGGATACGCCGGCGCAGCCATGACCCGGGCGGCGTTTCAGAATGGAGTGGGCAACATGTTTTCGGCGCTCATTCCTTCCGGTTGGACGGTGACGCTGCTCGGGATCGTCGTGGCGCCGCTGCTCGGCCTGGCGGTCGCCTTTACGCTCATGCTCCTGGTCACCTGGGCGTCGCGCAATGGGGTGCCGCGCGTTCTGGACCGCTATTTCCGGCGCTTTCAGCTCTTCTCCGCCGCCATCTACAGCTTCGCCCACGGCACCAACGACGCTCAGAAGACCATGGGCATTATCGCCGGCGCGCTGTTTACCGCCGGCTATCTCAAAGAATTCACGATCCCTTATTGGGTCATACTGGCGGCGCACGCGGCGATTGCGCTGGGGACGCTGACGGGCGGCTGGCGGATCGTGAAGACCATGGGGGCGCGGCTGACCAAACTTAGGCCCATGGGAGGATTCTGAGCGGAGTCAGCAGGGGCCATTACCATCCTCACCGCCGCGCATTTTGGAGGGCTCGTCTCGACCACCCACACCATCACCGGGGCCATCGTGGGTGTGGGGACGATTCACCGGGTACGGGCCGTGCGCTGGGGCCTGGCCACGAGCATTGTTTACGCCTGGGCTTTCACCATCCCCGCTGCGGCCCTCATCGCCGCCGCAGCTTACTTGGTGATCCGGTTATTTGTCCCCGTGGCCTGACCCCGTCCGGGGCGCCTGCCCCGTTCCGCAGCCGTGAAAATAGGGTCGATGTCAGTGGGAATGTCCTGAAGTCTCTTCAGCGGCGCATCGAGCGGCGGCCGCAGCACACCCATTTCAGCCAGCATCTTTTCCGCACCGGCATGATCGCCGGTCGCTTCGAGCATCAGCAGATCGTGCACCAGTTCGCGCACTGCCGGCTTGATCTTTTCGAAGTTGACGGCGAAGGTTCCGTCGGGCCGGGCCTCGAAGGCGCCCCGGTCCGTCAGGCAATTGAACTGCAGCGCCATGCCGCCGGCGTGCGCTTCCTTGATCCCGAAGCGTAAAGTCCGGAACGCCGAGGCCAGAAAGGTCGTGTACAGGTCACGTTCGTTCAGCCCCGGCACCGATCCGTCGCGGTCGATCAGGTATTGCAGCATGAACAGCCCGGTGACGTCGGCCTTGGCCTCCTCCACGATGCTGTAGAGCTCCTTCAGTTCCTGCCGCGGCGTGGTCTCCCGGCCGCCGACCTGAATCTGGTGCGGGCCGATGCCATGGGTCATCTCGTGCGCCAGGATGTGGATGAAAAAGGCCGGGAAGCTGACCTCGTTCTGCGCGGAGGCCGGCAGCAGTCGCCTGGCTATGGGCAGCAGCGTGTGACGGAATTTGGCCTCCTGCACGTTCTTTATCATCACCCGCTTGCTGCCTTTTTCCCGAATCACGTGCTCGTCGTTCGGCAGGTTGTAAGCCGCTGCCTTTACGCCGTGCGCCCCATAGCCCGCCGCGAAAAGCTCGTTCACCACCACGATCGGCGCGAGCGGGCCGAGCTTCGGGTTGCGGTACTGGGGGTCGATGGGCAGGTGGTCCTCGATTTCCTGCATGCGGCCGGCGAAGAAGCGAACCCGCTTTGACTCTTCCTCGTCGCGCAGGCTGATATACGACTCGAACGCCGCCTTGTAGCCGAACAGCCGATCGATGTAAGTTTCATAAGGCCCGATGGTCACGTCCAGCGGGGCATCCAGGTCCATCCAGGCCAGGTCGCTCGCGTAATAGTCGCTCGAAAGAAATGCCTCGGCGCGCAGGGAAAGGAACCGGGCCAGGGACTGGTTTTCGGTCAGCGCGGCCGCCTCCTTGAGCAGACGAGAGGCCCGCAGCAGGGGACCTTCGTATACCTTGTGGTATGCGACGAGCATGAGCCGGCCAGTTTCGGGATCGCGATGGACCGTGGTGAAGAAGCTCTTGGCCTCTTTTTGCTGCTCGGGCGGCAGCTTCTGTAGCCAGAGCTCGAATTCCTCCCGCGGCATGTCTTCGGGGTAAAAGTTGGCGCCCGGCAGCTTCCGCGGAGGAACTGCAGGCAGGACGGCGGTGTAGCCATCGAGCTCGGACCAGGGACCCTTGTTGATCCAGAAATAATGGAGGCGCGCGCGGCCGAGCGGCGTTCTGTCCCGCTGCAAACGGACCAGCAGATCCGGATTGCCCTTCCACATCTGGACGAGGAAGATCTCGTCCATCACCCGCGAAGCTTCGATCAGCCTGGCAAGCGCCTTCCGATCGCCGACCGAAAGAGAAGAAGCGTCGGCTCCCACCTCGACGGGGGCAAACCGGGCCGCCATCCGCCGGAGCTCGGCCAGCCCGGGCGCCTCTCCGCCGATGTCCGCCGGGCCGGCTCCGCCGCTCCCCACCTGCAACGCCGCCAGCACGCATAACCACAAGAGTCTTTTCATCTCCCACCAGAGCCCGTATTTGATTCCGGGCAAACCCACATAGTACCTTAGGAGGGTTCCGCCAGACAGGCTTCAGGAGCACCCATGCGCCTTGCTATCCGCTTGCTTGTGAGCTGCAGCTTTCTGCTCTGTCTTCCCAAATTCGCGGCTGCTGACGCTCTCGACGATCTGGCCCGGGATTTCTGGGCCTGGCGCGCCGTCGCCCAGCCGCTGACTGGTGATGATATCCCTCGCATCGACCGGCCGGCCGATTGGGTTCCGGATTGGTCGCCGACTTCGGTGGCCCAGCGCCGAAAATCGTTCCAGGCGTTCGAGGCGCGGTGGAAGAGGCTCGACTCTTCTTCCTGGCCCGTCCCGCGGCAGGTCGATTACAAGCTGATGGGCTCGGCCCTGGCGCGCGTCCGCTGGGAGCTGGATATCACCCGGAACTGGCAGAAGAACCCCAACTTTTATATTGACCAGACGCTGGGCGCGGTGCTCGACCGGCTGCTCGAGCCGCCACCCTTCGACCGCGTTCGCAGCGAAGAAATCGTGCGGCGGATGGGCGCCATCCCGCGCCTGGTGGAAGACGCCAAGACCAATCTCACCGAGCCGGCGCAGCCGATGGCCCGGCTCGCCATCGAAACGCTGAAAAATGTCGGCCCGCGACTGGCGACGGTCGCCCGCGAGCTGAGGCCATTGCTGGCAGCCGAGTACGGGAGCCGGCTCGAGACTGACGCGGAAAAAGCCGCCACGGCGCTCGAATCCTACCGTGCCTGGCTCAAGCAGCGCCTGCCGACCATGCGCGCCGCCACTGCGGTTGGCCGCGAGGGCTACGTCTTCTTCCTGAAGGAAGTGGCGCTGATGCCGTTTACGCCCGAGCAGCTTCTCGAGATCGGCCGCCGCGAATGGGACCGCACGATTGCCTTTGAGGCTTACGAGCAACCGCGGAATGCCGGCCTTCCGCAGCTCTCGCTCTTTCCCGACATGGCCGCGCAGATGGCGCGTGAACAGAAAGAAGAGGCGGCCGTTCGCCGCTACATGGAAGACAAGGGGATTCTGAGCGTGCCTTCCTGGGCGAAGCATTACAAGGACCTGCCGCTGCCGGCTTATCTTGTCCCGCTCGAAGGACTGGGGGTAACCGACGATCTTACTTCCCCAACGCGGCTCAACAGGGATGGCACCAGCTACATTCGCCCGCCCGCCCCCACGCTCGGCTACTTCGCTCTTTCCACCGCGCGCGACCCGCGGCCGATCCTGGTGCACGAAGGCGTCCCCGGCCACTATTTCCAGAAGATCGTCTCATGGGCGAACGAGGATCCCATCCGCCGCTACTATTACGATTCCGGGGCCAATGAAGGTCTGGGCTTTTACGCCGAGGAAATGATGCTGCAGGCCGGCTTTTTCGACGACAGCCCGCGGGGCCGCGAGATCATCTACAGCTTCATGCGCCTGCGGGCCCTGCGCGTGGAGGTGGACGTGAAGCTGGCGCTGGGCCAGTTCACCATCGACCAGGGAGGCGATTACCTCGCGAAGACGGTGCCGATGGACCGGATGACGGGCCTCGAGGACTCGGCCATGTACGCCGCCACGCCGGGCCTGGGGATTGCCTACCAGATCGGGAAGAGCCAGATCTTTCATTTCCTGGCCGAAGCGCGGCAGGCCGAGGGCGACCGCTTCAGCCTGCGCGCCTTTCACGATTTCTTGTGGAAGAACGGCAACGTCCCCATTGCGCTGCAAGAGTGGGAGTATATGGACCGCGTGAAGCGAGCCGGAGTAAAGGGAGGGCGCCAATGAGCGGCTCTTCCGGCCCCAGAGCGTCCGGCCGGGCGGCCACGCCGGAGGAGATCCGGCTCTTCGAGCATCTGGAGAAAAACCTTTACACGGCGGTGGTGTCAGATTCCCTCGACCAGCTTGGCTTCCGGCATCAAACCATGCGGGAGTATCTGCGGCCGCTACAGCCCTCGGCCTGCTTCGCCGGCTGGGCCCGGACCCTCTCCTGCTCCGACCTTTACTACATTCCCGAGGATCCCTACGACCTGGAGATCGAGGCGGTGGACAGCATCCTGCCGGGCGAAGTGGTGGTGGTGTCGACCCAGCAATCGAAGCGCAACGCCCCGTGGGGCGAACTGCTTTCGACGGCCGCGCGGGCCCGGCAGGCGCGGGGCGCGATTGTCGACGGCCTGGTGCGCGATGTGAAAAAAATCGAGGCCCTGGGGTTCCCGGTTTTCGCCGCCGGCATCAAGCCGGTCGATTCCATGGGCCGGGGCATCGTGACGGACTACAACCTCCCCATCGAGTGCGGCGAAGCGCAGGTGAATCCCGGCGACTTGATCTTCGCGGATTTCGACGGCGTGGTAGTGATCCCCCGGCAGGCGGTGGAGGAGACGGTCCGGCTGGCGACGGACAAGGCCACCAAGGAGAACCATTCCCGCGCCGACCTGATGAAGGGCGCCTACCTGCGCGACGTGTATCAGAAGTATGGGGTGCTGTGAGATCCCGATTCACCGCAGAGACGCAGAAGACGCAGAGAAGCAAAGGCTCACTCGTCCAAGTTCAGCACGCGGCGGTGAATCCCTTGCCTCAGAACAGGAACATTGAAGTTGATCAAGAGCCTTGCCTTCCACCCGCCCAGCCGCAGATAAGTGAGGAGCTGTGCGTTACTTCATTGATCCTCATTGATTTTTCTCTGCGCCTCTGCGGAGAACCGGGCTGCCCTCGTTACCCTTCAA
>JACQDG010000205.1 GCA_016201185.1 Acidobacteriota bacterium
GCCCGAGGTGCGGGCCAAACTGCGAAACTGGGGCGTCTCCGACTACGCCCGTATCTTTGGGCGGGCCATCGGGATTCAGGCGCAGTTTCTCGAGGTGCCGCCCCGCCAGATTCTGGCCAGCGACTATCTTCGGTATTACTACCGTTTTGCCGACTACGCCTACGCCTGCTGGAAAGACGGCGTGAAGTTTCCACTCCTTTCTCCCGAGGAGTTCACCTTCGAGTTGTACGCCTCCGGCGAATACTCCCAGCTCCTTGAGCGACAGTGGCAGGGGTGAGGCTGTAATTCGCCTTATCCATGCATTTAAATTTTCTGAATTTTTACGGAATATTTATACAAATTATGAGAAAATGGAACCCTTCTCGTGGCATAATGAGAAGTGCGATTCCGCCGGATCTCCGAGAGGAGGACGGGAGGTTTGTTGTGATGCCGCCTGCTGAAGGGAATGTGGTTTTTTTGACTCCCCATAGATCGGACGCTGAGGCGTTTGCCCGGCTGCTCGAACCCACCCTGTTACGGGTGCATCACGCCAATACGCTGGACCATGCCGGGGAGCTCCTCCGCGCCACCCAGGCCCGGGTGCTGGTCGCAGAGACGACGTCCTCTGACGGCAACTGGAAGGATATTCTGGGCTGGCTCGAAACCCTCCACCCGAAGGTTGCGCTGGTGCTCACCAACGACCAGGCCGATGCGCGCTTGTGGTCTGAGATCCTGCACTACGGGGCCTACGATTTGATTCCCAAGCCGTTTCACGCTCCGGAGGTCTGCCGCATCTTGCGAGGCGCGGAGCGGCACGCCGTGAGCGGCGACGCCCGGTTTGTGAGCATGGCAAGCTGAGCCGCGCGGCCGCGCGCCGTTCCACCCAACTGCGACACTGTGGACGTGGCATAATAGCCACATGCGACTGCCCTGTCTTCTGCGCGTGAAGCAGCATTTCCCCGACCGCGCCCTCCCGGCTGTCCCGGCCGCCGTGCGGCGTGAGCTCGGAGCAGCAGCCTGGACCTCCCGTGTGCGCCCCGGCTCGCGCATTGCCATCGGCGTGGGTAGCCGGGGGATTACTAACCTGGCGACGATTGTGCGGGCGGCGGTGGATTTCTGGAAATCCCGGAGCATGCGCCCGTTCATCATCCCCGTAATGGGCAGCCACGGAGCAGCCACGGCCGAGGGCCAGGCCGACGTCCTGGCCCACTACGGCATTATCGAGCAGACCATGGGCGCGCCTGTGCTGAGCTCGCTCGAAGTAGTTCCGCTGGGCCAGACGCCGGATGGGATTGAGGTGGTCATGGACCGGTTGGCCTTCGAGAGCGACGGGGTCATGCTCGTGAGCCGCATCAAGTGGCACACGGATTTTGAGGGCAAGCTCGAAAGCGGCGTTTACAAGATGATGGCCATCGGCCTGGGTAAGTTCGCCGGCGCCCAGCGTTACCACACTTACGGCCTTCGCCTCGGCATGGAGCGCGTGATCCGAACTGTGGGCCGCGTGGTGCTGTCCACCGGGAAGATGCTGGGTGGCCTGGGCATTCTCGAGGACGCCTACCACTCCACGGCCGAAGTGCATGCTCTGGGCGCGGAGGGCCTGGAGCACCGCGAAGAGGAGCTGCTGGAGCGCGTGAAATCCTGGATGCCGCGCATTCCAGTCCAGGAGCTGGACCTGCTGATCGTCGATGAGATGGGGAAGAACATCAGCGGCGCGGGGATGGATACCAAGATCGTCAACCGCTCGGTCCACGGACCGGACAACCAGTGGCCCTATGCCCCGAAGATCCTGCGCATCTTCGTGCGCGACCTGTCCCCGCTCAGCTACGGCAACGCCGTGGGCTTGGCCATGGCCGACGTCATCACCGACCAGTTCTACAACAAGATCGACCGGCGGCCCACGGAACTGAACGCGCTCACCGCCTCCACCCCGCGCATGGTCCGAACACCCATGCATTTCCCGACCGACCGCGTATGTCTCGAGAAGATCGTCCCGACGCTCGGCCGCATCGATACCCGCGACGCCGCCATCGGCTGGATCCACAACACGCTGGAGCTCGGCGAGCTGATGCTAAGCGAGAATCTGCGGGCCGAAATTGAAGCCGGCCCCGGCATCGAAATCCTGGGCGAGCCGCGGCCGATCGGGTTCCAGCAAGACGGCAGTTTGGTCGAGTTGCTTGCGGCCGAGCGCGTGCTGACCCACTGAGCCCCTACCCGAGCCCCTGAGCCCTATGCCCTTATACCAAGCGGTGGTCCTGGCTGTGGTGCAGGGTTTGACGGAATTCCTGCCCATCAGCAGCACAGCCCACCTGGTGCTGGTTCCATGGGTCATGGGCTGGCAGGATCCGGGGCTGGCGTTTGATGTTGCCCTGCATTTAGGCACCCTGCTGGCTGTGGTCGCCTATTTCGCCCGGACCTGGCTGCGCCTGCTGTCCCTGGCTTTTATCGGCCGTGCGTGGCCGGACGCAGGCGGGGAGGAGGACCGGGACTTGGCCACCAACCCGCGCCTGTTCTGGTTCCTGGTCCTCGCCACGGTCCCGGCGGGACTGGCCGGGCTGGCCTTCGAGCACTACGTGGAAACTACATGGCGGAGCCCGTATGTAATTGCCGTGATGATGATCGCCATTGGGCTTGTGCTGTGGTGGGCGGAGCGCAAGGGGCGCTTCGAGAAAAATCTGGGGCGGGTGAGCTTGATGGACTCCCTGGCCATCGGCTTGGCCCAGGCGGTGGCCATTATTCCCGGCACATCGCGGTCGGGGATCACCATGGCGGCGGCGATGGCGCGAGGAGCGGAGCGGCCGGCAGCGGCCAGGTTTTCTTTTCTGCTGGCCACGCCGATCATTGCGGGAGCAGCTTTAAAAACTGGCTGGAACGTGTTGAAAAGTGGACCCTTGGCGGCCGATATGCGGATGGTGTTTGCGGTCGGGGTGGCGGTGAGCGCCATTTCAGGCTTTCTCGTGATCGGGTTTCTGGTCCGTTACCTGCAGCGGGGGACTTTCAAGTTTTTCATCTGGTACCGCATCGTCTGTGGCATAATAATTATCGCTCTGGCTATTTTCTTCCGCGGCCCCATCGGGAGCCAGTAGGCCGTTCGCCAGCGGCCACAGGCCCCCGGACCAAGGAAGAGGAATGCCATTTCTTTCGCCCACGCCTCACCGCAGGCTCAACGAGCTGATCGGCCTTCTGCTGCTGTTGTTTGGCATCGCCCTGGGGCTGAGTCTCGAGTCCTACAACCCGCTAGATCCCTCGTTCAACACGGCTGGCCCGCCTTCAGGGCCCCAGAACCTACTGGGCAATCCGGGCTCCTACCTTGCGGACATGACCCTGCAGCTTTTCGGGTTCGGAGCTTTTCTGTTTCCGGTTTTCCTGCTGCTCCTGAGCTGGAAGTGGATTCGGTCCGACGAGCTCGAGCACCCGATCGCTAAGTGGATCGGCGCGGCCTTGCTGATATCGAGCCTTTGCGCGGCGCTGGCTATCTACCCGTCTCGGTACCTGTGGAAGCAGACCATCGAGATGGGCGGGCTGGCTGGCAATTTGCTGGCCGCCTGGCTGCTGGCCGGGTTAAACATGACCGGGGCGGTGATTGCGCTCGTCACCGGGGGGACACTTTCGCTCTACCTGCTCACCAGCTTCAGCCTGGAAGTGTTCGGGCAGTGGCTGCTGAAGCGTTTTGCTTTCTTGAGCCCCTGGCGGCAACGATGGGCGGCGCGGCGCCAGAGGCGCCGCGAGCAGAAGGCCCTGAAGGCCGCAGCGAAGAAGGCGGAGGAGCAAAAGCAGCGCCTAGCCCCGGTAGTTTCCTCGGCGGCGCCGGCTCCGGCCCAGGCCGCGATTCCTGTAGTGAACAGATCCGAGAGCGCCGCTCGGCCGGGGGAAGTCGTGGGCCCGATGGCTATGGAGGACCCGCCGATCCGTGAGATCGAGCTGGAGCCCACCCGCCCTGCGCGAAAGCCGTTGACCGCAAAAGCGGCCTCCGCCCATTACAAGATCCCTCCCACTACGCTGCTCGAGCCGCCGCGTGAGCGAAGCCCCTACGACGAGGATGAGCTGAAGCAGCTTGCCGTGCAGGTCCGGGCCAAGTTTGAAGAGTTTAACGTGCGCGGCGCGGTGACGCAGATCAACCCCGGACCGGTGGTCACCACTTTCGAATACAAACCCGAGGCAGGCGTGAAATACAGCCGCATCACCACGCTGGCCGAAGACCTGTGCCTGGGGTTGCAGGCCGAGTCGATCCTGATCGAGCGCATTCCCGGCAA
>JACQDG010000201.1 GCA_016201185.1 Acidobacteriota bacterium
CCACGGCCGCCGCCAGGCGCGGCGCGGCGCCTTTGCCTTCGGCGGCCTTCACCAGCAGGTGGGCCACCTCGATATCCTCCGGCGCCACGGCCTGGGCCTGCTCGCCGTGATCGAGCGCCTTGTCAAAGCTGTTGGCCTTCAGGCATTCATTCAGCAACTGGTAGTGGACCGACGGCACCCCATCGTGGGAACCGTATTTCTGCAAGAACTGCTCGAGCAACGCGATTTTCTTAGCCGAGTCGTTCTCCTCGCCGGCCTGCTGCAACAGTTTCCCTTCGTCGGTCTCCGTGTTGACGGTGACATTCCGCAACCGGTCCTGCGCCGGCGCCGCCCAAGCGACCGCCAGCAAAAGCAACAGGCGCGCGCCCGCCGCGATTGGCTTGCTCATAAGGTGCTCCCTCCCCGGATTGCTGTCATCTTTCTCAGTGTAGGGATGTTACGTCAAACCGGAAAGGGAATCAAGGGGAGCCAGGCCTGGATTCTGGTAACCTGAAGCCTCCGGGGAGCGCCTTCTTGATGATGGCAGCGTTGTCGCCATGAAGAAGAAACGGAAGAAGAAGATCGCGATCTGGGCGACCGTTGCTTTTGCGGTCTTCGCCTTCACGGGCTATTGGACGTTCGGGTTTTCACCGGCTCCCAAGCCGGTGGTGGAAACGGCGGCCGTGGAACTGGGCGACTTGTCGGTGGAACTGCCCGCCACGGGGAGCATCGACGCCTTTAACGTAGTGGATGTTGGCGCAGTGGTTTCCGGGCGCATCGAGAAGATGTACGCCGATTTCAACCAGCGGGTTAAGGCCGGCCAGTTGCTGGCGCAAATCGAGGATTCCCTATACCGCGCCATCTACTTGCAGGCCAAAGGCGACCTGGCCACCGCGAGAGCCGGAATTGAAGTAGCCCAGGCGGCCCTGGATTCGGCCCGCCAGGATGAGATCCGTGCGGCCTCGGATCTCCAGGGCGCCCAGGCCCAATACGACAAGGCACAGCTGGATCTGGAGCGCTACCAGAAGCTGCTGAAAGACGGCCTCGCCACGCAAGCTGATTTTGAGCATTTTCAGACGGCCTACCTCAGCACCAAGGCCGACCGCGACTCGGCGCAGGCACGGGTCGAACAGGCCCGGACGCAAACCAAGAGTGCCGCCGCAGCCCTGGTGCAGGCCCGCGCGCTGGCCGAGCAGCGGGCCGCCGCCCTCGCGGTGGCCAAGCAGAACCTGGACTACTGCCGGATTACCTCGCCCGTGGACGGCGTGATCGTCTCCCGTAACATGGATGTGGGCCAGACCGTCGCCGCCGCATTCCAGGCCCCCAGCCTCTATAACGTCGCTGAGGACCTGACCCACATGTACGTCTACACCAAGCTCGATTCCTCGGACGTCGCCAAGGTCCGACCCGGCCTGCCCGCCTTCTTCACCGTGAATTCGTTTCCCGGAGAAACCTTCACCGGCAAGCTGATCCAGATTCGCATAAACGCCAATGCTATCACCCCGATTTCCCGCGCCACGGCTTCGGTCGGGCAAATCAAGAGATCGATCACCGAAGGCACGACGATCGGCTCCACAGCCGGCAGCCAAGTGGCGTCCACCACCACGACCGGGGCGCCCTCCGGAACCGCAACCACAGGGACCACCGGAAGCACCACAGGCGCCGCCGGCACGACTGGCACCACCAGCACCACTCCGGCCGCGGGCTCCACTACTTCCACTACGACCGGAGCCTCCAGCCCGCCCCCCACAGGGACTATCAATACAGTGGTGGTCTACGACGCCATGATCGAATTCAGTAATCCCGGCGAAAGGCTGCTTCCCGGCATGACCGCTTATGTCACCATCCCTATCGGCGCGGTAAAGAATAAGCTGAAGGTGCCCAACGCCGCTTTACGCTTCTCGCCTGACATTCCGGAGGCGGAGAAGCAGCGGCTCCTCAAGGAAAACGGCTTTTCCGCCGCGACGCCTCACGTCTGGGTGGTTCTGGGCGAGAAGAAGTACAAGCCCGTGGCCGTGAAACCGCTGCTCACCGACTACGTTATGACAGCCGTCGAATCCGCAGAGCTGAAGCCGGGCCTGCAGGTGGCCACCCGAATCACCGAGACCAAGCCTCCCTCCACTTAGAATCCCTTCGCGAGCCTGCACGAACATCCCCGCCGTTTGATTAGCCGGACGGGGGCAGTCTGCCTCTACAGAAACTGACCGAGGGTGTCGATGTACTCGAACAACAGGAGGACTATATGATCAGCCGACTGGTGCGCGAGGCTTTGATATTCAGCTTGCTGTCGGCCATTACGGCACATGCCGCGGATGGCACGCAAGCCTGGTCTAAGATCGGCAAGTTACCTATGAGCTTTGAGGCCAACCAGGGACAGAGCCACCCGAGCGTCAAGTTCCTCTCGCATGGCTCCAGCTATAGCCTGTTCTTGACCGCACAGGAGGCCGTGCTCACCCTGACAGATAACAAAGCAACGGCCCTCCGTCTCCGGATCATCGGAGGCAGCCGTGAGCCACAGCTCAAAGGGGTGGAGGCGCTACCCGGAAAAGCCA
>JACQDG010000199.1 GCA_016201185.1 Acidobacteriota bacterium
CCGACGGGGGATGCTGCTGGGCGGACACGACGCTAAGGCCCAGAGCCAGGACCAAGCTCAGGAGTTTTCTGTCCATCCGACCTTACCCCTCCTGCCGCCGGCGGCCGCGGCCCGAACGATTTCATTAGCCGACAATTGTAGCCCAACCGGCCCGCCCCTGCCCTCTGGGACCGTCCAGAATTGGCTGCAATCTGCCGATGATTCCGATTGGTGCGCGTACTCCTTCGACAGCACCGGTTCGTGGTCACGCTGGCATGCCTGTTGTGGGTGACCTATCTGGCCGCCTGGCTCCGTCCGCCGCGGGAGGCCGACGCCTACACGGGTCTCGCCCAGTGCCTGCTGGCTCTCCTGGCCGCCTTCTATTGTGCGCGGGCAGCCGCCAGGAGTCGCAGGGCTGAAAGGTTAGCTTGGGTATTTCTGGCGCTCGGCTCCGCCCTGACCGCTGTCGGCGAAGTCTGCTATCTCCTGGTCTCGTGGAGAGGGGGTACCATCCTGGCCGCGCCGGCTATGTTTTATTCCGCCTGGGCCACTCTCTACTACTTTGTCTTCGTTGCCTTCTACCTCATCGCTTTCCTCAAGCCTCATCGCAACCCTGGCCGCTTGGTGCGACCGGCCGTGATCATGGACGCCTTGATGCTAGGGCTGTTCCTGATGGGCTTCCATTTTTACTTCCTGGTTGCTTACAGGCAGAGCGGCGGTGGACTGGACCGCCGCCTGGCGGGCCTGCTTTACGCCCTGATCCTCGGCCTGGGGGCCGCGATCGTTCTATATCGGTGCCGACAGCAAGCGCCGGACCGCCGGTGGAGGCGCGCATATTCCCTTCTCGTTGTGGCCGTTGCCTTCGACGCTCTGAACGAGGCCATCTACGCCATGCTGCAAGAGCCGAGCGGCATCGTGCCCGAGAGATTCCAATCCTGGACCATGGCGGCCAACCTGCTGCAAATGGCTTGCTTCACTCTCCTCGCCCTGTCGGCCGGCCAGCCTGCCGAGCCCTACTCTGCCGAAGAATCTCTCCAGGCCCCCCCGATCACCTCGGCCTGGCGCGAACTTTTCGTTCCTTTTCTGGTCCTGATTGGCCTGCTCTATATCCCGCTTTTCGAGCGGCTGTTCGCCCCCGAGTGGTTTAGCCTTGAGAGTCGTTACCTGCGTAACGAGGTGCTCACCGCAGCCATGGGTCTGTACGTCCTGCTGGTAGTGACGCGCCAGCTCCTGGTTCAGATGGAGAACCGCTCCCTGGCGCTTGACCTGCAGCACGAAAGCAGCCGGCTGCGGCTGCTGGTGGACCACATCAACGACGTTGTCGTGATCGAGGACCTGGATGGCCGGGTGGCGTTCGCCAACGATCGCTTCTTCGAGCTATTTGGCTTGAGCCGCTCGCAGGCTCCGCCCCTGCGCCTGGAAGACTTCATTCATCCTGAGGACCGGCCCTTGCGTCCCCGGCGATCCTTGACGGCCAGTGGCCGTCTGGAAGCGGCCCGCTTCGAGTTCCGCGGCGTTCGCCAGGACGGCGCCGTTCTTTACCTGGAGAGCTCCAGGGCCGTGGTCCGCCAGCACGACGTCGCCCGGGGCGTGCAGTCGGTGATCCGCGACATCACCGAGCGCCGGAATTTGGAGGCTCAGTTGCAGCAGGCGCAAAAGATGGAGGCCGTCGGCGTGCTGGCCGGCGGCATCGCCCACGACTTCAACAATCTCCTCACCGCCATCCTGGGCAACGTGTCGCTGGCTCTTTTGCGACTGGGCGACGATCACCCCGCCAAGCGGGGCCTGCTCGACGCCGAGCAAGCCGCCGAGCGCGCGGCCGAGTTGATCCGGCAACTGCTCAGCTTCAGCCGCAAGAGCCCCAGCCGCCCCCGCCCCACCAGCCTGAATGCCTGTGTGGCGGAAACCGTCTCGATGCTGCGCTGCACCATCGATCCACGCATCGTCATCGAAATCCACGAAGAGCCCGAGTTATGGCTGGTGGAGGCCGACGCCAGCCAGATGCACCAGAGCCTGATGAACCTCTGCCTGAACGCCCGTGACGCCATGCCTGAAGGCGGGCGACTTACCATCGCCACGGCCAACCGCGCCCTCGATGGGGAGTTTTGTCGCCACGAGCCTCAGGCGCGGTGCGGCGAGTTCGTCCAGTTCTCGGTCGCCGACACCGGCATCGGCATGGATCCGGATACGGTGGCCCGCATCTTCGAGCCCTTCTTCACCACCAAGGGATTGGGCAAGGGCACCGGGCTGGGCCTGGCCATGGTTTATGGCATCGTCAAGCAGCACGGCGGGTGGGTTACGGTGAAAAGTAAACCGGCCACGGGATCCGTCTTTTCCATATTTCTTCCGCGCTCCTACGCCACCCTCCCGCAGCAGGGTCGCCTTCCCGTTTCCGCCGCCCCGGCAGGCTCGGGGACCATCCTTCTGGTGGACGACGAGGAGGTCATCCTGAACCTCGGCCGGGCCATTCTCCAGGACGGCGGCCACCACATCCTGGAGGCCCACGACGGCGAGGAGGCGATTCGCGTATTGCAGCAGGAGCGGAAAAACATCGACCTCGTGCTGCTCGACATGACCATGCCGCGCAAATCGGGGCGGGATACGCTCCAGGAGATCCATCGCCTGGCGCCTGAGGTGCCGGTGGTTCTGTCAAGCGGCTACACGCTCGAAGGCGGTCCCGATGAATTGATGACCCTCGGCGCCCGGGGCTTCGTCCAGAAGCCGTACAGGCCCGACGAGTTGGTACGGGTCGTTCGCGAGGCCCTCGATTCGGCGACCCGAACCGGCCCGAAAAACTCCCCGCGTTCCTTCAAGCCTGCACCGGCGGAAACCCGCTGATCGCGGATCTGCCACCGCTTTACTTTTGATCCCAAGAGAACTATAGTTATCCCACCCTCTGCTATATCTCTATCGATCACTACTCAGAATTATGAAGAGGGAGGTGAAGATTTTATGCTCCAAAGAAATGTTGCCTTTTGGGTGTTGCTGTCCATCTTCTCGGGCCTGTTCGTACAATTAGAGCCAGCCCGGGCGCAAACGCCGCCGGCCGCAGCTTCTCCTAAGCTAAGCTGCACAGACATGGAAGAGTTCTTGCGCTCTGCCAAGATCGGACCCTTGAGGAACGTTCCCAAAGGGGTGACCAACCCCAAGCGGGCCACCCTCACCGACGGAAAAATCACCCACGACGCCGGCATCCAGACGATCAACGAAACCAAGGCGCAATTCACGGGGAGCCGCGGCACCGAAATGAACTTCAAGGACACTTACAAGTTCAATATCGCCGCCTACGAGCTGGCCAAGATGCTGGAACTCAACATGCTTCCCCCTTATGTGGAGCGCAAAGTCGGCGGCGAGGCGGCCTCCCTTACCTGGTATGTGGATGACGCCATGCTGGAAGTGGACCGCTACAAGAACAAGATCCAGCCGCCGGA
>JACQDG010000200.1 GCA_016201185.1 Acidobacteriota bacterium
TGTGGGCGATGCTGACCGGGAAGGAGTTTCTGTTCAACCACTGATGAGAAAAGTCTTTACCGCAGAGACGCAGAGGTCGCAGAGTTTCCGCCGGGTTTTCTCTGTGTTTCCGCTGCGTTCTCTGCGCCTCTGCGGTTTTCTTTTGGTGTCGCTGCCCGTCCTGGCGGCTGATGTTTCCTACACCAAGGACGTTTTTCCCATCCTGCGTGACAACTGCCTGGGCTGCCATTCCTCGGCGGCGAAAATGGGCGGCCTGGTCATGGAGTCCGATGAGCTGCTGATGAAGGGCGGCGCGCACGGCCCGGCCGTGGCGCCCGGCAAGAGCGCGGAAAGCCGGATGGTGCTGATGCTGGAAGGCAAGCTCCAGCCACAAATGCCCATGGGCGGACAACTCAAGCCGGAGCTGATCGCGACCATTGCGAAGTGGATCGACGCCGGCGCTCCAGGGCCTGCCCCAGGCGAGGCTCTCCCGGCCGCTCCAGTGATTCCGGACATCAAGCCCCGCGTGCCTGTGACATCCCAGGTCGGCTCGCTGGCCTTCTCACCCGACGGCAAGCTGCTCGCCGTGGGCTTCTACAAGGAAGTGCAGCTCCTGGATGCCGCCAGCGGAAAACAGGTGGCGAGGCTGGCCGGCCATGCTGACGTGGTCCGGTCGCTGGCCTTCAGCCACGACGGCACGCTGCTGGCCGCCGCCGGTGGCTTGCCGGCGCGATTCGGCGAAGTGATCGTGTGGGACGCCGGCTCCCAGCAAAAGGTGACGAGCTTCCGTGGCCATGCCGACTGCATTTATGCCGTGACCTTCTCGGCCGACGGCCGGCGACTGGCCACCGCCTCCTACGACAAGTTGATCAAGCTGTGGGACGCTGCTTCCGGCAAAGAAGTCTCCACCCTCAAGGACCACATCGATTCTATCTTTGCGCTGGAGTTCAGCCCGGACGGCAAGCGGCTCGCCTCCGGCGCCGCCGACCGCACCGTCAAAATATGGGACCCGGCCACCGGCCAGCGTCTGTTCACCCTTGGCGAGCCACAGGACGGCATCCTCACCCTGGCTTTCCATCCCTCCGGGAAGCAGATCGCAGCGGCCGGCGCGGACAAGTTCATCCGCGTCTGGGACCTCACTGAAAAGGGCGGAACCATGGCGCAATCCGCGGCGGCGCACGAGGACACGATCCTGAAAATCGTCTATTCGCCGGATGGCAAGAGATTGATCTCTACTTCGGCCGACCGCTCGATCAAGGTCTGGGACGCAGCGACGCTGGACGAGCTGCAGGTTTTGGCTCATCAACCGGATTGGGTCCTGGCCCTGGCTTTCAGCCCCGACGGCAAGCGGCTGGCCGCAGGCCGCTATGACGGCTCGGTTTCCATTTACGACGCCGTCAGCTTTCAGGAAGTGATGACGCCGCTAATGGCAAAAAAAGAAGTGACGGCACAAAAGTAGCGGCGAAGAAGTTGCGAGGCAGTTTATGAGAAAGCATTTCCTGCTCGGATTGTTGGCGCCGCTGGCGTTGAGCGCGCAGCCGCGCACGAATCCCCCGACCCTGCTGGATACCACGCCAGTGGCCATTTCCCGCGGGCAATCGACTGAAGTGCGCGTGGAGGGCATCAACCTGCGCGGCGCGAACGCCGTGTTGTTCGACGAGTCGGGTATTTCGGCCAAAGTTCTGCACGTGAACGAGCTGGGCGAGTACCGGCAGGACAACACGGGCATCGGCTCTTCGATCCAGCTAGGGGCCTATCCGCCGCGCAACCAGGTCACCATGGATGTGACCGTCGCCCCCGACGCGCAGATCGGTCTCTACCGCTTCCGCCTGGTCACCGCCGAAGGCACTACGAATATGGGGACGCTCAGCGTCGAGCCGTACTTCGGAGAAACGCCGGAGAGCGAGCCCAACGATTCCATCGCCGAGGCCATGTTGCAGAACGAGTACGTCTTCTTGCCTACGATCATCGCGGGAACCATCAGCAAGCCCGGCGACGAGGACTTCTTCACTTTTCGCGCGCTTACCGGTGAGGAGCTGGTCTTCGACATCTCCGTCCAGACTATTGGCTCTCCTTTACGCTGGGGCCTGCAGTTGTATGACTCAAGAGGGATGTTGCTCGCCGCGCGGCGGATCGATGATTCCAAGCCCGGTACGGCGCTGGCCTACCGCATCCCGGCCGAGGGGCGGTACACGATCCAGGTGCTGGACGTAGAGCGTGGGGGCAGCCGCCGGCACGCCTACCGGCTGAAGATCGGCGAGTACCCCTACTTGACCGGAGTCTACCCGCTGGGCGTGCCCAAAGGGGCTTCGAAGGAAGTGACTTTGCAGGGCTTCAACCTTGGGGACCAGCGGCGGCTCGCACTCCGCGGCTCGCCCAGCTTTGAGCAGATCAAAGCTCAGGAAATTACTCTCAGCACCGGCCGCGGCGCCAGCCACAACAAGATTCGCCTGGCGGTGGGCGAATATCCCGAGGTGGAGGAGCAGGAGAGCGGCAACGACCCGCAGAAGGCCCAGACCATCCCTGTTCCCTCGACCGTGAATGGCCGGATCAGCGGGCTCGTCAACGGAGCGGCTGACGTGGATTACTTCCGCTTCCGTGCCCAGAAGGGACGCCCATACATCATCGAGGTGGAGGCGCAGCGTTTCGGCTCGCGGCTCGATTCGCTGGTCGAGGTGCTGGACGGGCAGGGCCGACCCATTCCACGCGCCGCGGTGCGGGCCGTGGTGGCCACGGCGCTGACCCTCTCCGACCGAGACTCCTCCGGCCGCGGCATTCGGCTGGTTTCGCCCGACGGCTTTGCCGTGGGCGATTACGTGATGATCGGCAATGAGATTCTCCGCGTGGAAGCTATGCCCCGCACGCCGGATGACGACTTCATTTTCGAAGGCGTTGGCGGCCAGCGCCTAGGTTTCTTCGACACCACGCCGGAGGCACACGCCGTCGATACGCCGGCCTACAAAGTGCACATTTATCCGCCGGGCAAGACCTTCCCGCCCAACGGGCTCCCCGTGGTGACCCTCTACTATCGCAACGATGACGGCGGGCCGCTTTACGGCAAGGATTCCAAGCTGAACTTCATGGCGCCGGCGGACGGCGAATACCTGATCAAGCTCAGCGACACCAGAGGATTCGAGGGCGACCAGTTCGCCTACCGGCTGACGGTGCGCGAGCCAGCCCCGGATTTCACGCTGGAAGTGACGCCGGCCAATCCCAATGTGCCGCGCGGCGGGCGCCAGGCGGTGCGCGTCTCGGCGACGAGGATCGATGACTTCGACGGGCCGATTGATGTGGGAGTGCGGGATCTCCCGGCCGGGGTGCACGCCACGCACAACACGATTTTTGCGGGGCAGGATTCGACGGTGGTGATCCTGGAGGCCGACGAGAAGGCGAACTTGGCGGGCGCTGTTCCATTCCAGGTTGTGGGGCGGGCGCGTATCGCGGATCACGAGGTGGCCCGGACCGCCTCAGCCGACAACAAGCTGCGCTATCTGGCGCTGGCTGAGCCGCCGGACCTTTACTTGGAAGCGGCGCAGAAGGAAGTGGTGCTGGAGGCCGGCGGCACGGTGAAGGTTTCTCTGGCCGTGAAGCGAAACAACGGATTCGACGGCCGCGTTCCCATTTCGGTGCTGAATCTGCCTCCGGGAGTGCGCGTGCTCGACGTGGGGCTGAACGGCGTGCTGGTCACCGAAGAGCAAACCGCGCGCAGCTTTGTGCTGGAAGCGAAACCCTGGGTGAAGCCCCTGGAGCAGCCCATCGCCCTGACCGGCGAGGTCGAAACGCGCTCCTTCATCCGCACCGATTTTGCCTCGGCCCCCATCATGCTGAAGGTGGTGCCCAAGCGGACCACCCTGGCCGGCGCCCAGCCGGCCCGACCGCGGCCGGCGGGATCTGCCAATCGGCAATAGAGAGAAACGAATCTTTCCATGTTCACCCCTGAACGGCCCTGTCCAAGGCCGCGCGCTACCAAGCGTTGGTCCTGAAGCTGGAGAATCTCGTAGGGCCGAGGCGGAGGCCGGAGGAGAGCGCCTTAGAGCCGTGAGCAGGTCCTTCCGGCTCGGAACCGCCGGTCTCTCGGCATTTCAGGGCATCGACTCATCCTCAGATTTCGACGTTCCATCCATTAACATGGGCTGTCCGTCAGAAAGGTTTTTATTGGACCTCACTCGGTCCGTTAATCTGAACTACAGGAGGGGCGGTAACTCTATGAAAAACAAAACGGCTCGAACCATCATGAAAGCGACGCGGAGCTTGGTACACATGGGGTTGATGGTGCTTCTGGCGTGGACTTTTTCCGCCAGGGCGGAGGAAGGAACAACCCTGACAACCGACGAACGCCGGGAGGCGATTGCTCAATTGGAGGAATCCAGAAAGAAATTCCTCGCTGCCATCGCCGGACTCAGCGAGCAGCAGTGGAATTTCAAGCCGGCCCCAGATCGTTGGTCTATAGCGGAATGCGCCGAACACATCACCGTGACTGAAGCGGGACTCTTTCGTCTTGTTACTGAGCAGCTCATGAAGTCGACGGCAGAACCGGAAAAGATCGCGTCGAGAAAACCGGACAATTTGATTCGCCAAATGACACAGCCCAGATCGCAGAGGTCAAGGCCGATCCCAAGTTTCCGCCGAACTAGCGCTGCGAAATGGCTGGGCAAGACCCCAACCACGTGCGGGAAAAGACAGTGTACACGAAAAGGAGTAAGAACGCGATGAAGCGGCATCGGAACATTTTATTGTGGGCTGGGTTTGGTGTTACCCTGCTAGCGTTTCTGAGTTACTTTGTGTTCTTCGCGCGGTTTCCAGTGACGCGGGACTTCCCCTGGGCAAACCTTATCCTCTTCATTGCGGGAGGGTGGTTACTGGGGATTGGTCTGAGACGGGCATTCAGTGAGTCAGAGCGCTATCGCGGCAAAGTCAGCGGTACAGTTCTTAGCGCGCTCAGCCTCCTGGTGTTCGGCTTCTTTCTTTTCTACAACTTCTATCTCGCCAAGCAGCTGCCTTCCCCGAGCGATGCTCCACACGTCGGCCAGAAGGCGCCCGACTTTACGCTATCGGATACCAATGGCAAGCCGGTGACCCTTTCGGAATTGCTGGCCGCTTCCTCCGCCGGCCAGAATAGTGCCGAAAAGGGGAACAAGGCGGTATTACTGGATTTCTACCGCGGCTACTGGTGACCATTTTGCAACTCCGAGTTGCGGGGTTTAGAGCAGCATCTGGACGAGTTCCGGGCCCACGGTGTCCGCGTCGTCGCGATCAGCGTCGATTCGCCCGAAGCAACGCGCAAGCTTTGCGAGAAGCGGGGCTATAGGTACACGTTTCTCTCTGACCCGAAAGCGGAGGTGATCCGTCGCTATGGTGTACTACATGCCCACGCGGGCCCTGGCGGTCAAGACATGGCGCGCCCGGCCGAGTTTCTTATCGATGCCACGGGAACCGTCCGCTGGGCGAACTTGACTGAGGACTGGCGTATCCGGGCCCGCCCAGAGAATATCCTGAAAGTGATTGAAGACCTGAAATTGGGCTCGCACTTCGCCCGGTAATTAGGCACGGCGCTATCATGGATGATAGCGGCGGATGTGGTACCTGGTCGAGCATGAGGTGCATCATAAGGCGCAATTGGCGCTCCATCTTCCGGAAATTAGTGTCACTCTTCCCTGCTTTGCCTTTGTGCTGCCTCCAGGTGTGGGGCCTGACATAAGGCCGGATGTCGGATGTAATGTGAAAGGAACGCTCACAGGAGAAGGGATCTATGAAGAAAACAATGGCGTCGTTGCTCTTGGTCTTGACCGCAGCGTTCTCGGGATCGGCGAAAGCCTCTTCTCAGGGCGCCGCGGCGGACTTGCCGACCGTTGACGAGGTTCTTAAGCGCTACGTTCAGGCCCTGGGCGGCAGGACGGCGCTGGAGAAACTGACCAGCCGGGTTGCGAAAGGAACTACCGAGGTCACAACCTTTGGCTCGACCGGGCCCACCGAAATCTATGCAAAAGCCCCGAACAAATACTTGCTGGACAGCAGCTTCCCGAACTTCGGCAATGTCCGGCGAGGCTTTGACGGCACTGCCGGATGGGCGGAGGACCCGGAGAACGGGGTCCAGGAGGTCTCGGGTCCGCAGTTGGTGGCCATGAAACGCAATGTCGAGTTTTACAAGGAGCTCAAGACGAAGGAGCTGTACTCGCGGCTAACCGTGGCCGGGAAACAGAAGATCGACGGCCGGGATACTTATGCCATGGAAGCCGTCACGGGCGAAGGCACGAAAGACGTCATGTACTTTGATGTCGAGTCCGGACTTTTGATCTATACAAACAGCGAGCGGGAAAGCCCGGAGGGCCGGATCCACCTGCACGCGCACTACGAGGACTACCGCGAAGTGGACGGCATCAAGCTCCCGTTTACGATTCGGCAATCCATGCCGAACCTGGACCTGGTGCTCAAGGTGAGCGATGTGAAGCACAACGTACCCATAGAAGACGCGAAATTTGCCAGGCCCAGATAAGCCGCGGGGCTCGCGAGAACGGGGAGGGACTTATGAGGCTCCTCTAAGGCGCATCACGAGGAATCTGGCTCTCGCTTTGCTCGCGGGTTTGGGCGGCGCGTCTTCTATTACGTCCAGCCGGCCCGTGGCTCCACTGAAGAGCCCCTACACGGCAGACCAGCCGCTCGCAGAGCCCCCCGAGCGGTGCATGGAACGTGATGGGTTGCTCTGGGGATGCGGCTAGCGCTCAAAAGACACTGGGCGGTCTTATGTTCACTCGTGGACGGCAATTTCCCAGAACCGGACACGTGGGAATATACATCCGCGCCACCCCGTATCTTTAAGCCCCACCGCCTCTTAGCTTCAGCAGCACGCAGAGCTGGCCACACAGTTGCAGCGGAAGCGAGGGAGCCAAAACATGCGCGCATTCATTCAGGATTTCCGGTATGGGATTCGGACGCTGTTGAGAAGCCCCGGATTCACCGCGTTGGTTGTGGTGTCGCTGGCCCTGGGGATCGGCGCCAACACCTCCATCTTCAGCATGGTGAAGGCGGTAGTCCTGCGCCCACTACCGGGAGTGCAGGACGCGCAGAAGCTGGTAATGCTGATGGGCCTCGGCAAAACGGGCCGCTTCTTTACTTTTTCCTATCCGAATTACAAGGACTTTCGCGATCGCAACGAGGCCTTTTCCGCGCTGATCGCCACCTCGACGACGCCATTGAGCCTCAGTGGCGAAAGCGGGCCTTCCTCCCGGCCCGAGCGGGTCTGGGGCGAACTCGTTACGGGGAATTATTTTTCCGTGCTGGGCGTGAACGCGGTTCGTGGCCGCACCATCACGCCGGAGGATGACGGAACTCCAGGGGCTCACCCGGTGGCCGTGGTCAGCTACGGGCTTTGGCAACGCCGCTTCGGCTCCGATCCGAACCTCGTTGGCAAGACGATCCGGTTGAACGGCCACCCTTTTACCGCAATCGGAGTCGCTTCCCCCGGCTTTGGCGGCTCAACCGTCGGCCTTACGATGGACGTTTTCGTCCCCATGATGACGCAGGCTCAGGTCATTCCCCTGGGGGATTGGCTCAACCAGCGCGACACAGGGTGGCTGATTGTCCTGGGGCGCCTTAAGCCCGGGGTCTCTCTCGGGCAGGCGCAGGCGGAGGCGAAAACCATCGCCCGGCAGCTCGAGCAGGAACATCCGCAAACCGGACTGGAACGCGGGTACGATATGGCGGCCTTCCCGCTGAGCCAGGCCCCCTTCGGAGCCCGGAAAGAACTTTCGCCGGTGCTCGCGCTTCTCATGGCCGTAGTTGGGCTGGTGTTGCTGATCGCCTGTGCCAATGTGACTAACCTCCTGCTGGCCAGAGGCGCGGGGCGCCGACGCGAAATCGCCATCCGCCTGGCGCTCGGCGCGGGCCGCTGGCGCGTGGCGCGGCAACTCTTGACCGAGAGCCTGCTGCTCGCCTTGCTGGCGGGTGTGGCGGGCGTCCTGTTGGCCCTGTGGGCTACCGACTTGCTAAGCACCTTCCGCCCCCCAAGCCCCCTTCCGATCGCGATCGACACGAGCCTGGACGGTCGCGTCCTTGCCTTCACAACGCTGATATCGCTGGCCACGGGTCTGCTGTTCGGGCTGGCGCCGGCGCTGCGGACTTCGCGGCCGGACCTGGTCACCGCGCTGAAGGATGAGGCGAGCGCCGGTGGATACCGAAAATCGCGCCTGCGGAGCCTGCTGGTGATCGGCCAGCTTTCTCTGTCGCTGGTCTCGCTGATTGCTGCGGGACTGTTGCTCCGCGGCCTGAATAAGGCCCGACAGGTAAACGCTGGTTTTGACCCCAGCAATGTTCTGCTTACTTCTCTGGATCTACACCCGTTGAGGTATTCCGAGTCGCAAGGTCGCGTCTTCTACCGGCAAATGCTGGAGCGGCTCTCGTCCTTGCCGGGAGTGCGCTCGGCTAGCCTCGCAAGCCTGGTGCCGCTGGGCATCGGACAGCGGCGGTGCGACGGTGTCGAGATCCCGGGCTATACACCCCGGCGGGACGAGGATATGTGCATCGACTTGAATGTCGTCGGCCCCAGCTACCTCCAGACTATGGGCATCCCTCTGGTGAGGGGTCGGGAGTTCAATCTTGAGGATACCGAGGACCACCGGGCCGTGGCCGTCATCAATGAGGCCATTGGGCGCCGCTTCTGGCCGGGCCAGGATCCTATCGGCAAGACATTTGTGACAGCGGGCCGGTCGCGGGTCGTCATCGGCGTGGCCCGGGACAGCAAATACCTCAGCTTGCGGGAAAACGCTCTTCCCTACATATACCTCCCGCTGCTCCAGCAGTACGAACCGATGATGACCCTGCATGTGAAGACGGCCGGCGATCCGATGAGCCTGCTGGTTGCGGTGCGGGGGGAGATCCAGTCCATGAACCCCGACCTGCCTCTTTTTGAAATCCGAACGCTGGCCGAACACATGGGCGGTTCGGTGTTCGGGGAAAGGATGGCCTCCACGATGCTCGGGGTTTTCGGCGCGCTGGCGCTGTTGCTGGCTTCGGTGGGACTGTACGGCGTGATGAGCTATGCCGTCAGCCAGCGCACCCACGAAGTGGGAGTACGGATGGCGCTCGGCGCAGAGCAGGGGGACATCCTGCGGCTCATCCTCCGGCAGGGGCTGATGCTGGTTCTCATGGGCATCGGGGTGGGAGTTGCGGCGGCCTGGGCTGTGTCGCGATTTCTTTCCGGCTTCCTGTACGGCGTTAGCGCCACCGACCTGGCTACCTTTGCCGGGGTTTCGACGCTGCTGGCTGCTGTGGCTATGCTCGCATGCTACCTACCCGCCCGCCGGGCGACGAAAGTCGACCCAATGACGGCCTTGAGATACGAATGACAAATCTGCTGCACGATCTCCGTTACGGCCTCCGAGTGCTTGCCCGAAGCCCCGGATTCACCGTTGTGTTGCCACGCACGCCTCTCTCGGCGGTTTACCGTCTAACGATAACACACGTGGGCGGCGCTCCGCGGGCCTACCTTTGCGGGTGATCAACAGACGTTCGTGCTCGGCCTGGCGCACGTGGGATTCAAAGCCCGCTTACGGCGTCATGGCGTACGCCGTCAGCCAGCGCACGCGGGAGATCGGCATCCGCATGGCCCTCGGCGCACAGCGCCGGGACGTGCTCCGGATGGTGGTGGGGCAGGGGACGCTGCTGGCGCTGCTCGGCGTCGGCGTCGGGCTGGCCGGGGCGTTTGGCCTCACGCGGCTGATGTCCGGCCTGCTGTTCGGCGTGAGCCCCACTGATGCGCCGATCTTCGCTGCGATTTCCATTCTGCTGGCGCTGGTGGCGGCGGCGGCTTGTTACCTTCCCGCGCGCCGCGCGGCCAAGGTGGACCCCATAGTCGCGTTGCGCTGGGAATGACGTCGCGGTGAGGTTCCGCCTGAACCCGTCAGCTATTAATCCTGCATTCATCTTTTCCGGATACAATCGACTTGACGGCTGGTGAGGTTCCTATGAAGAGTCTGCTTGTTTTCGTGAGCATACTGCTCGGCGCCGCGGCGATGGCCGCTCCGCCCGCCGGCGGCTACCATTTGCTGAAGAGAATCCCGGTGCCCGGTGAAGGGGGATGGGATTATCTCATTGTGGACGAGAGCGCCCGTCGGCTTTACATATCGCACGCGACGAAAGTCGACGTGATCGACATCGAGTCCGAGGCTGCGGTCGGAACCATTCCCGCACAGGGGGTGCATGGCATCGCCTTCGCAACGGACCTCGGGCGTGGGTTCGTCAGCAATGGCCAGTCTGCCGCTGTAACCATCTTCGACCTGAAGACGCTCCACGTTGTTGGCGCGGTCGAAACGGGCAAGAACCCGGACGCCATCATCTACGATCCTGCGACCAAGCGCGTCTTCGCCTTTAACGGGGCGAGCAGCAACGCCACCGTGATAGAGGCGGCCAATGGCAAGGTAGCCGGCACGATCGAGGTTGGCGGCAAGCCGGAGTTTGCAGTGGCGGACGGCGCCGGGCGTGTGTTCGTTAACGTGGAGGATAAGAACGAGGTGCTGAGAATCGACTCGCGGAAGCTGGCGATTATGGATCGATGGCCGATGGCGGGGTGCGAGGAGCCGTCGGGCCTGACTATGGATCGGGAGAGCAGAAGGCTGTTCTCCGGCTGCGGAAACCGCGTGATGGCGGTCACCAACGCCGATACCGGGCGAGCGGTTGCCACCGTGCTGATCGGCCAGGGTGTGGATGCCACCTCCTTTGATCCGGGAACCAACCTGGTCTTCAACTCGAACGGCGATGGGACGCTTACGGTGGTTCATGAGGACTCCCCGGAAAGCTACCGCGTAGTAGAAAATGTCCAGACCCAGCGCGGCGCCAGGACCATGGCGCTCGATCCGAAGACGCACAAGGTGTTTCTCTCGGTGGCTCAATTGGGACCACGGCCTGCGCCCACGCCGGAGCAGCCGCGCCCTCGGCCCAGCATCGTGCCGGGAACCTTTACGATACTGGTCTTAGGTCGGTAAGATGGGCGTGGGGACCTGTAACACTCGAGGGTATGAGGTTTCTGCTCGTCGAAGATGAACCACGCGTGGCGCGCATTATCGCCAAAGGCCTGCGCGAGCAGAGCTATGCTGTGGACATCGCCAAAGATGGAGAAGAAGCCCTGTATCTCGCCGGTGTGGAGGAGTACGACCTGGTCGTCCTGGATATTCTGCTGCCCCGCAAGGATGGCTTCGCCGTTTGCCGGGAATTGCGGGGCGCGGGCTTCCCCCAGCCTATTCTGATGCTGACCGCGCGGGACGCCGTGGAGGATCGCGTGGCGGGTCTTAATTGCGGCGCCGACGATTATCTCGCGAAGCCCTTCGATTTCCAGGAGCTGCTGGCTCGCATTCGGGCCTTGTTGCGCCGGCCGCAGGAGCTTCGCCAGGAGGTTTTGCAGGTCTCCGACCTGACCCTGGACACCGCCAGCCACACCGTCACGCGGCGCGGCCGCAGCATTTCCCTGACGGCCAAAGAGTATGCGCTGTTGGAGTTTCTGGTTCTGCGCGCCGGCCGGCTCGTCAATCGCGAGCAGATCGCGCAGCACGTGTGGGACGAAAATTTCGATCCGCTGTCGAACGTCATCGACGTCTATGTGAGGCGGTTGCGCTCCAAGATCGACGAAGGCTTCGACCGGGCGCTGATCCACACGCGCCGCGGCGAGGGTTACATGTTCTCGCCCGACCCGGAGGGCTGCGGTGCTTAAGAGCCTTCGCCTCCAGTTGACCGCCTGGTACCTGCTGTTTTTCACCCTGCTGCTCGTAGGCTTTAGCGCTTTCCTTTACACGCTGCTCCGCCGGAACCTTCAGGATCGGCTGGACGCATCGCTGGCGGGCGCGACCCGCACGGCTGCCCGGCTTTTTGAAAGCGAGCTCGGGGAAAACCATGGCGACGCCCAGGCCGGTGCGGCGGAGGCGCTGGTGGAACTCCGCTTTCCAAATACGTGGCTGGCGATCTTCGAAGGTGAGCAGTTGCTAGCAGCCAGCCATCCGCAGTTCCGGAAGCTCGGCGGGCTGGCCGGCCTTCTCGCCGATGCTGGGGCCAGAGGGCAATCCTCTCTTGCCACCGTGCAGGGCTTCGGGGCTAACGGCGCCCGGGTCCTCGTCCTGCCGTTCCAGACGGGCGGACGGCGCTGCTTCCTGGCGGCGGCCGAGCCGCTCGGGTGGTAGCGATGGCGGAACAGGCCGAGCGAATCACCGCCCAGAATCTGCACAAGCGCCTGGAGATCGGCAACGCCGGGTTGGAGATCAGTCGGCTGGCGCGCGTGTTTAACGAGCTGCTTTCCCGCCTCGATCGATCTTTCGAGAGGATGCGGCAGTTCACGGCCGACGCCTCGCACGAATTGCGGACTCCCCTGGCGGTGATTCGCGGAGAAGCCGATGTCGCCTTGTCGCAGGGCCGGCGGCCGGCGGAGTACCGGGAGACGCTAGGTATTATTCAGGATGAGGCGGTGTGCCTTTCCCGCATGGTGGAAGACCTGCTGAATCTGGCCCGCCGGGACGCCGGCCACTGCCCGCTGGAGATGGACGCCGCCGGGCGGAGCGATTTCCGTGGAGCTGGAAATCGAAGGAGCGAACGCCAGAATCGTCGTTGCCGACACGGGCATCGGCATACCGGCCGAGTCCGCCGAGCGGGTCTTCGAACGCTTCTACCGGGTGGACAAAGCGCGGTCCCGGGCGGAAGGGGGCTTTGGCCTGGGGCTGGCGATTGTGAAGTGGATCGCCGAGGCTCACCAGGGGTCCGTTCATCTGACCAGCCGTCCCGAGGCAGGAAGCGCGTTCACGGTCCTGTTGCCGCTCGAAGGTTCGCGCGTCACGGTGGGCGCTTCCGCAGAGGCGACTCCTGTGTTGCGTAACGCATAATCTTTTGGCTCTTGATGCGCCGGGTCCTGCTCCAAGCCCTTTCCGGAGCCTGTGGCCACTGCGTGTGCGGGAGAGGTGTGGCGCTTACGAGGATAGCGATGATCTCGAACTGGCTTCGGCTGTGCCTGGGAATTTTGGCAGCGGGCGCGGTGCCGGCGCAGCAGACGGGTCAGGTCTTGACCCTGGCCGACTGCTGGAAGTTGGCAGAGGCTGAGTTTTCCCTGGCCGAGAGGGCGCGGCTGGACGCGCGCTCGGCGGGCGAGCTGGTGCGGCAGGCGCGCGCAGGTTTCCTGCCCCAGGTGGCGTACGAGAACGCTTTCACCTACAACTCGCCCCTGCTCCATGATCGCTCGACGTTCAGCTTTGTGGCCTTGAACGCCATTCGAGAATATGTCTCTCAGCCCACTTTGACGGAGGAAGTGGATCTGTCGGGCCGGCTGCGGGCCACCCTGGCCCGGGGCCGCGCCGAGGCTGGCATAGCGCAGGCCCGCGCCTCCATCACACGTCGCGACCTGCGCTTGGCGGTCCGGGAGGCCTACTATGCCACGCTCGAAGCGCGGCACAACGTGGAAGCGGCCCAGCGGAACGTGGAAGAGGCGGAGGCCTTCGCCCGCCGCACGCGCTTGATGGCCGAGCAAGGCGAGGCCGCGCGGGCCGACGTGGTAAAAGCCGAAGTGCAGCTGGCGGCGCGCCGCCGCACCCTGTACGCTGCCCAGACCACGGCTCGCAATGCCGGGCTGCTGCTGAAATCCTTCTGGAGCGCCGACCTGGCCGCACCGCCGGAAATTGAAGACAGCTTCCTGCAGGCGCCGACGGAGCAGGATTACCTGGGATGGGAGGCGGCCTGGATCTCCCGGCGCAGCGAATTCTCGCTGCTGACTGCGGCTGAGCAAGCGGCGCGGGCGGAGGCCCGGCTGGCCCGCAGCGAGCGGCGGCCGTCGTTCAACATCGTCTATGCCTACGGCATCGACTCAGAGCGCGTCCGGATTCGCGATCGCGGCCAGGCCGTGTTTGCCAACTTGCGCATTCCGCTGTTCGACTGGAACCGCTCCCGCAGCCGCGAGCTCCAGGCAAACCTGGCCCGCCGCCAGGTGGAGATCGACCAGCAGATCGCCCGGCGCGTCTTCACGGGCCAGTTTTACAGCGAGAGAAACAACGTCGAGCTCGCCGTCAAGCAGATGGCCGAGGGCAAGCGCGAGACGGAGCTGGCGCGGGAAAGCCTGCGGCTGGCCCGGCTCCGCTACGACGCCGGGGAAACCACGGCGCTGGAAGTGGTGGAGGCACAGAACACCGCGGCGGCGGCCGATGTGGCCTACAACCAGGCCGTGTTCAACTATCACATGTCGCGCGCCCGCCTGGAGGTGGCCATCGGCCAATGAAGAAACTCCATTTCCAATTCTGCTTGCTTCTTACGGCGGTCCTCGCCGGCGGCTGCGGCAGCGGGGAGGGAGAACGCAAGACTCCGCCGCTGGTGGAAGTGCGGCTGGCGACAGTGACCAACGCGGATCTTGTGGATCGCATCCAGGCGCCAGGAACCCTTTACCCGCTGTCGCAGGCGGCGATCGCCGCCAAGATTTCTGCTCCCATTCGGGAACTGCGGGTCATCAAGGGTTCAACGGTCAAGAAGGATCAGCTCCTGGCGGTGCTAGAGAACGGGGACCTGGAAGGGGCGCGCAGCGAGGCGCAAGGGGCGCTGAAAGAGGCCGAATTCAGCCTGGCCCGGCTCTCGGCCGGGGCCCTGCCGGGCGACGCGGAGCGGGCGCAGACCCAATTGAACATTGCCGCCTCTGCCCTGGAAACGGCGCAAAAGATCTACGACCGGCGCAAGACGCTGGTCGAGCAGGGTGCCATCCCGGCCCGCGAGCTGCTGATAAGCCAGAACGAGCTGGCCACGGCGCGCAACAACTACACCCTGGCCCAGACGAATTTGAAGCTGCTGCAATCCCAGACCCGCGAGCGCGACCTGGAGATCGCCCGCAGCAAAGTAGAGCAGGCCAGGGCTCGGCTGGCCCAGGCGGAAGCTTCACTAGCTTTTACCTTGATTCGCAGCCCGCTGGACGGCGTGGTGACGGATCAATGGATGTATCCAGGCGATATGGCCAAGCCCGATGCGCCCATTGTGACAGTGATGGATGTGAGCAAGATGATTGTCCGGGCCCAGGTGCCGGAGGCGCGCGCCTCGGTGCTGGCTCGCGGCCAGGCGGCGGAATTCCTGCCGCAGGATCTGCCCGGGAAGAAGTTCCCGGGAAGGTTACAGGTGATCAGTGCGGCGGTGGACCGCGCAGCGCGCACGGTGGAGGTCTGGGTGGAGGTTGACAACGCGGAGCGGGCGCTACGGGCCGGCGGCTACGGCATGCTGGCTGTCTTCACGCGGCGGGTGCCCGGCGCGGTGGTCATCCCCCGCTCGGCGGCCGTCATGGAAGAAGGGGCGGACGAAGGGACAGCCTTCGTGGTCGATGAGAAAAACCTCGCCCACCAGCGCAGGATCAAGGTCGGGATCGGGCAGGGCGGCCTCCTCCAGATATTAGAAGGACTCAAGCCGGGGGAGAAGGTTGTTTCCGAGGGCAACTATGGGCTGCCCGAAAACGCCGAGGTGAAGCCGAAGTGAGCAAGTCCCTCGCCGCCTTTGTGCAGGCCCATAGCCGGGCGCTGGTATTTATCGTCGCGAGCCTGAGCATCGCGGGCGTGATTTTCGGCGTCGGGCTGCCGATCTCGATCCTGCCCCAGACTAACTTCCCGCGCATTGTGATCCTGGTGGACAACGGCATCATGCCGGTGGACCAGATGCTGGTGACCGTGACCCGGCCGATCGAGCAGGCCATCCGGATCGTGCCGGGTATTGAAAATATCCGGACGGTCACCAGCCGGGGCGCCTCGGAGATCAACGCCTTCTTCCGCTGGGACGTGGACATCCTCGACGCGCTGCACCTGGTGCAGGGGCAGATCTCGCAGATCCTGCCGACGCTGCCGCCCACAGTGCGGTTCAACGTTCACCGGTTGACGTTCTCGGTGTTCCCGATGGTGGGCTTCAGCATTACCTCCCACCAGCGCTCGCTCACCGAGCTCTACACCCTGGCCTACTACCAGATCGCACCGCGCCTCTACCGGCTGCCGGGAGTGGCCGAGACGCGCATTGTCGGCGGGCGGCCCGAGGAGTACCACATCGTGGTGAAGCCGGAACAGCTCAACGCTTACCGGTTTTCGCTTTCGAAAGTTGTAGACGCCGTGCGGAACAACAACGTCCTGGCGCCGGCGGGCATGTTGCAGGAGAACTTCCGCCTCTACCTGACGACGGTGGACGGCCTGGTGAGGTCGAAGGGCGACATCGAGAACATCGTGGTCGATGTGGTGAAGGGCACCCCGGTGCGGATCCGCGACCTGGCGACGGTCGAGCCGGGCGAGAAGCCGATTTACAACGTGGTGACCGCCGACGGCGAGCCGGCCGTGCTGGTGAACGTGCTGCAGCAGCCGGACGGCAACTCGGTGGCGATCGCCAGTGCCGTCAACCGGGAACTGGTGGAGATTAAGAAAGGCCTTCCCCCGGACATCAAGCTCTCTATTTTCTACGATCAGTCGATCCTGGTGCGGGAGTCGATTACCGGGGTGGCGGAAGCGATTGTGATCGGCCTGCTGCTCTCGATCGCCGTGCTGGTGGTTTTCCTGAAGAACTGGCGAACGACGCTGGTGGCCGCCGTGGTGATTCCCATCGCAACCTTGATCGCCATCGTGGTGATGAAGATCTTCAAGATGAGCTTCAACCTGATGACGCTCGGGGGCATTGCCGCCTCGATCGGCGTGGTCATCGACGACGCCATCGTGATGGTGGAGAACATCATGGTGCACCTGTCGATGGGCCAGTCGCCGCGGGAGGCGGCTCGGAGCGCGATCGTGGAGCTGACACCCGCCCTGACCGGCTCGACCTTGACGCCGATCGTAGTGTTTGCGCCGCTCGTGTTTCTGGGAGGCATAACGGCGGTGTTCTTCCGGTCGCTGGCCCTGACCCTGGTGGCGGCGTTGTTCGCCTCGCTGGTGCTGGCGATTTGCTTCACGCCGGTCCTGGCGGGCTTCTTTCTGAAGCCCCGGCAGGTCGAGCCGGGAGCGGCGGAGGCGTTCACGGCCGGCGAGGGTCGCCTGCTGCGGCGGCTTTCGGGCATCCATGAGCGGGCGCTGCACTGGTCGCTGGCCCATCCGAAGGCGATCTTGGGCGTCTCCGTCATGATACTCGCAGGGTCCGTGGGCCTCTACAACCTGCTGGGGACCGGCTTTCTCCCGGACTTGAACGAAGCCGCCTTCGTGCTGGATTTCATCATGCCGCCGGGCACGTCACTCGAAGAATCAAAGCGCGTGCTCGGGCACATCGAGAAATTTCTCAAAGAAACGCCGGAGGTCGAGAGCTATTCGCTGCGCGTGGGCGCGCGGCTGGCCCTGGCGATCGCCGAGCCGAACACCGGCGACTTCCTCGTTAAACTGAAGACCAAACGTTCCCGCACGCTGGACGAGGTAATCGATGAATTAAGGGAAAAGATCAACCGCGCGGAGCCGGTGATCAGCGTGGAATTCCCTCACGTGGTGGAGGACCTGGTGGGCGACCTGACGTGGTCGCCGGAGCCGATCGAGGTGCGGGCGTTTGTGGAATCCGAGCAGGTGGGCCGGTCGCTGGCGTCGCGAGTCACCCAGTTCCTTCCCAAGGTGCGGGGCGTGGTGGACGTGATCAACCAGGTCGAGGAGAACGTGATCGGGCCGCAGATCGAGTTCAAGGTGGACCGCGAGAAGGCCGAGCGGGGGGGGTTTTCCGTGGCGGACGTCGCCGAAATCGAAGCTGCCGTGATGGACGGGGTGGAGGCTTCCACCATGATTCAGGGCGAGCGGCAGATCGGCTTGCGCGTGCGCTATCCGAGATCCTACCGGCAGACCCGCGAGGAGCTGGAGCGGATGGTGATCACCTCGCCGAGCGGTGTGACGATGCCGCTCGGGAGCCTGGCCGACACACGGGTCGAGTCGGACGTGACCGAGATCCGCCGCGAAAACTTACGGCGGGTGTTCACCGTCTCGGCGCGGCTTTCGGGCCGCGACCTGGGGAGCGCGATGGACGAGATCCAGGGGCGGCTGCCCAAAGAAGTCGGCCTGCCCCCGGGCCTGGATATCGATTACGGCGGACTCTACAAAGTCCAGCAAGAATCCTTTCGCACCTTGACCGGGGTGCTGCTGATGTCAATCTTGCTGATATTCATCATTCTGACGTTCGAGTTTCAGACTTTCTCCCACCCCATTGCCATTCTGGCGGCCACGCTGCTATGCAGTTTTGGAGCGCTGCTGGCGCTGGGGATCACTCGGACGACCCTGAACATCTCGTCCTTCATGGGCGCCATCATGGTGGTGGGCATCGTGCACAAGAACGGCATCCTGATGCTCGATTCCGAGAAGCACTACTCGAGCCTGGGGCTGCCGCTGGTGGAAGCGATCTTCCAGGCCGGGCGGCGAAGGCTGCGGCCCATCCTGATGACGGCGCTGGCCACCATTTTCGGAATGCTGCCCCTGGCCATCGGCCTCGGCTCGGCCTCCCGCATCCTCCAGCCCCTGGCCATCGCGGTGATCGGCGGCGTGGCGGTCTCTATGGTGCTCTCGCTGCTGATTACGCCGGTCTTGTTCTACCTGCTGCGTCGCAGGGGTTGGTAACGTTACATGTAGCCGGTCTTGGTGGCCACACTAGCGTCCTGCGCCATCTCCTCGACGATGGAGCGGTAGCCGGCGAGCAGCACCGAGGCGTCCGAGCCGCAGACCAGGAAGCGCGCCCCTCGCCCGGCGGCTTTCTTCAGTTGCGTCGCGTTGCCCACGTGAATGCCGGGGGCGATGCCAGCTTTATGGCAGGCCTCTACGACGCGGCCGAAGGCCTTCCAGAAGATGGGATCGTCGAACTGGCCGGGGATTCCGAGGGAAATGGAGAGATCAAACGGCCCGATCATCAGGGCGTCCACGCCGGGTGTGGCGGCGATATCGAAGACCGCGTCCAGGCACTCCGTGTTTTCCACCTGCAGGATGACCATGGTTTCGCGGTTGGCCGAGTCCATTTCGGCCCGCGCTCCAGCGTATTGATAGTCATTAACAATGCCGCGAAGGCCGTAGCCGCGGTTGCCCTCGGGGGTGAACTTCATGGAGGTTACGATCCGGCGGGCTTCCTCCACTGAGGCGGTGCGCGGGGCGATGATACCCATGGCGCCCACGTCCAGCAGCCGGGCGATCAGGAAGTACTCGCTCTGGGTGACACGCACCAGGGGAATCACCCCAGCCCCGCGGCCCGCCCGCACCAGCGTCTGGATGTCGCGGTAGCTGGGCACGGAGTGCTCCGTGTCGATGAAAAAAAACTCCAGGCCGGCGGCCTTGAAGATGGTGACAATTTCCGGCGAGGTGTAGTCAGTGATGCAGGTGCCGAGTACGCGGCCGCCCGCTTTCAGCTTCTGCTTGATGGTGTTGGTTTGCATGTTGGAGCTCTGAACGGATTTCTTTTGTACCATAGACCCCAACCATGAGTCAGGCGAAGAAGCAGGGCTGCGTGTTCATCAGCGGCGGCACCGGCTACATGGGGCGTACCCTGATTCGGACCCTCATCGAACGGGGTCACGAGGTGCGGGCGCTGGCCCGTCCTAAATCGGAGAAGAAACTTCCGCCGGGCTGCGCCCTGGTCCCAGGCAATGCGCTCGACGGAGCGAGCTTCGCCGACAAAGTCCGCCCCGCTGACACTCTGGTGCACCTGGTAGGCGTCTCTCACCCGGCGCCCTGGAAGGAGAAAGAGTTCCGCGCTATCGACCTGGCCTCGGTGTGCGCGTCTCTCGCCGCCGCCGAGAGCGCAGGTATCAGGCATTTCGTCTACGTCAGCGTGGCACAACCGGCGCCGGTGTTGAAAGCTTATGTCCAGGTGCGCGGGGAGTGCGAGGCTCTGATCCGCGCCTCGGGCCTGAACACAAGTATTCTCAGGCCATGGTACGTGCTGGGTCCCGGCCACCGCTGGCCCTATGCGTTGATGCCGTTCTATTGGCTGCTGGAACGCCTGCCCGCCACCCGAGACACAGCCCGGCGGCTGGGGCTGGTGACGCTCGATCAGATGCGAGACGTGCTCGTGTGGGCCATTGAGAATCCAGCTCAAGGCGTGCGGATCCTGACGGTGAACGAGATCCGGCGAATCAGCAGATGTTTGATGGCCTGAAGGTTTGGTGGACCTGGAGAGATTCGAACTCTCGACCTCTTCCATGCCATGGAAGCGCGCTCCCAACTGCGCCACAGGCCCACGGGGATGCTTCTATGGGAAATGCTACCACGGCTGCGCGGCGTTGCGCCACCCGGCCGCCGTCGCTACACTGGTCGTTGAGGTTCGTTCTGCCGTGCTGATCGTCATGCAGGTGCAGGCGGGGGAAGCCGATGTTGCCCGCGTCTGCGAAAAGATCGAGAGCCTGGGCTTCCGGCCCCACGTCATGCCCGGCGCGCAGCGGACCGCCATCGGCATTACCGGGAATCCGGGTCCCATCGATCCCGCCGAGTTTGAAGACCTGCCCGGTGTGGCCGAGGCCATCCGGGTTTCCAAGCCTTACAAGCTCGTCAGCCGCGAGGTTAAGCCTGAAGACACTGTCGTCAAGGTGGGCCGGGCTGAAATCGGCGGGGGCGATCTGGAGCTGATTGCCGGGCCATGCTCGGTGGAAAGCCGCGAACAGATCCTGGCTACCGCCCGGGCGGTGAAGGCGGCCGGCGCGCAACTGTTACGGGGCGGCGCCTACAAGCCGCGCACTTCGCCCTACGCGTTTCAGGGGCTCGGCGAGGAGGGCCTGCGGCTGCTGGCCGAAGCGCGGGAGGAAACCGGGCTCGGGGTGGTGACCGAAGCTATCGACGTGGAGACGTTCGACCTGGTGGAACAATACGCCGACTGCGTGCAGATCGGCGCCCGCAACATGCAGAATTTTTCCCTGCTTCGCCGCGCCGGCCGCAGCCGCCTGCCGGTGCTGCTGAAGCGCGGTATGTCCTCCACCCTGGAAGA
>JACQDG010000206.1 GCA_016201185.1 Acidobacteriota bacterium
GCGTGGGAGGGAAAACTTCTGAGGATGAGGCCTTCGAGCAGCTCTATGCCCAGGGCCAGCAGCGCTTCAGCCCGTTCTTAATTCCCCGCCTGATGGCCAACGCCGCTACCAGCCACATCAGCATGGAATTCGGTATTACGGGGCCGGGGCTGGCCGTCTCCACGGCCTGCGCCGCCGCCACCCACGCCATCGGCCTGGCGGCGGGGCTTTTACGCGGCGGGCTGGCAGACTTGGCGTTAGCTGGTGGAAGCGAAGCCCCCCTCTGCCTCGGCCCCATGAAGGCGTGGGAAGGGGTGAGGGTAATGGCCCCCGACACTTGCCGTCCTTTCAGCCGGGACCGACGAGGAATGGTTCTGGCGGAAGGCGCCGGAGTTGTGGTGCTGGAAACGGAAGAAAGGGCCCGGGCGCGGGGCGCGCGAATTTATGCCGAGCTGACGGGCTTCGGCATGTCTTCCGACGCCAGCCACATCACCCAGCCATCCCAGGCCGGCGCTGTTCGAGCGATGGAGGCCGCCCTTCGGGACGCCGGCATCTCCCCTGCCGAAATTGCCTACATCAATGCCCACGGAACCGGCACGGCCACTAACGACCTGACCGAGACCCTGGCTATCCACCAGGTTTTCGGACCGCACGCGGACCGCCTTGCGGTCAGCTCCACCAAATCCATGCACGGGCATGCCATGGGCGCCTCCGGGGCGCTTGAAATGATCGCCACAGTGCTGGCCCTGAGCGAGGGCATCCTGCCGCCCACAGCCAACTTTCTCGGCCCGGGTGAAGGCTGCGATCTCGACTATGTCCCAAACGCCGCTCGCGAAGCCCAGGTCCATGCCGCCCTGTCCAATTCTTTCGCTTTCGGCGGCCTGAACGCGGTACTCTGCTTGGGCCGCTGGGAGGACGGCGGCCGACGCCGTTTCTCCAATACGAAATCCTGATCCGGATGGTGGTTTCCAGCATCGAAATAGGATGATGGGTTCATAAGGAGGCCGGCCGGAAAGGCCGGTTGAAACACCATGGCTGCTTTTGGCGACACCATGCTTCGCGAACAGTTAGTCCATCGGCGAGAGCGGCTTGAAACCGCCATCGCCGAATCCAGGCAGGAGACCCACTTGGTCAGGCTCCTCCAGGAAGTAGATGCGGCGCTGGGGCGGATGAAAGACGGCTCTTACGGCCTCTGCAAGACCTGCCACGATCCCATCGAATCCAGGCGGCTGCTTTCCGATCCGCTGGTCGAATACTGCCTAGACCACCTCACCACCGACCAGAGACGATCGCTCGAGCAGGACCTGGAGCTGGCTGCGCAGATCCAGGTGGCGCTGCTACCGAAAAACGACCTGCGCGTGAACGGATGGGAGGTCCACTACCACTACGAGGCGGCGGGCGCGGTAAGCGGTGATTACTGCGACCTGATGACCGACGCGGCGGCGGGCGACCTCCATTTTCTGCTGGGCGATGTTTCCGGCAAGGGAGTTTCGGCGTCGATCCTCATGTCTCACTTGCACGCGACTTTCCGGAGCCTTCTGGCCCTGCACCTTCCGCTGAACCAGTTGGTTGAGCGCGCCAACCGGCTGTTCTCGGAGAGCACGATGCCCGCCCTTTATGCGACGCTGGTGTGCGGCAGAGCGGGCCGGTCGGGCGAGGTGGAGATTTGCAATGCCGGCCATTGCCTGCCGCTGCTGGTTCGCCGCGGGGAGGCTTCTACCCTGGATTCCCCAGGGCTGCCGGTGGGCCTGTTCTCGAGCGCGCAGTATACCGTCACCAGCGCGAAGCTGGAGCCCGGCGATAGCCTGTTCTTATACACCGACGGAGTGTCCGAGGCGCGGGACGGCTCGGGCACGGAGTACGGGGCGGCGCGGTTAGGCCGTTTCGTGGCGGAGCGTCACGACCTGCCGCCCAAGGAGCTGACCACTGCCTGCCGTGCGGAGTTGGCGGCGTTTCTGTCCGGGGCGGTGAAGGCTGACGACCTGACCATCATGGCCATCCGCCGGGCCAGGTGACGACGCAGCGGGCTGGAGGCAGCATGGTGCAGGCACGCCCGATCATCGGGCCGGACTTCCCTCCCCCGCTGCCGTCAGAAGTTGCAGGCCTTTCGATTTTTCCAGGCGCCGCCACAGGTCGTTGTAGCGGTCTTCTGAGAGCAACTGCTTCAGTTGGAAATTGAATCCCTTCCGGTCGCCGTAGTGGGCCCGTGCATGTTCGTAGGTAGTAATAGTTAGTTGATACGGCCCAGAGGTGCTGATGCTGTCGATGTCCGGGAATCGCCAGGAGCGGGAATCGCCTGGCGTGCCGGTCCGGTAAAGGATCCGGTTTTCGCCGACGACAAGCGTGCCCTCAGTGCCAACCAGGCGCAGCAGGTGCTTGGCCGGAAGCTCCCACAGCGGCTTGACCTCCCCGGCCGCAACGCCCGAAACGAAACGGCGCTCCAGGCGTTGCTCGAGTAGCGGGACCACCTGCACGCCGAATCCCTTGTCGGCAACGTGCAGCAAGTATTCCCGGTCGGCGCCCAGCCGCCATTTGCGGTCTTTGTAGGTGAGCAGGCGGAACTCGCCGTCATCCAGGACCTTGATTTGTTGTGCGTCGAGATAACC
>JACQDG010000207.1 GCA_016201185.1 Acidobacteriota bacterium
GATTGGTATGAGCACGCTCAGCACCCATCTTCAACTGCTGAAAACCAGCGGGGTCGTGGCGTCGGACAAACGCAGCAAGTGGGTCAGCTATTCGCTGGATCCCGCAACCGAGGAGCCGCTGAGGCAGCTCTTCGAAGCGTTTGCCATCGACCACGACAAAAATCGGATTGGTGTGCGAGGAAGGCAGGATGCGCAGGGCCATCCAACTGCTGTGCTCCACCTTGTATTCAAACGACACCGGCCGCAGCACACCATCGGCCTCGATCTCTTTGTGCGCCACCGCCTTGCCGTTCACCACCAATTCCAGCGGAACCTTGCGGGAGTTTCCCAGGCGGCAGCGCTCCAGGTCCCAATAAGGCTGCTTTTCATAGGGCTGCTTGCGGATGTTTTCGTCCGGGATTTCGGCCAGCAGGGCGGCCACCGAAGCCGTTACCCGTACCTGGGCCGGCCCCGCTAGCCGCAGCTCGCTCCCGTTGGCCCCCATCTCCACGTTATTCACCTTGAAATCGAGTAGGTGGCTCTTGCCGTCGGAGACGTAGTTGCGGCCCTCGCGAATCCCCAACGCCCAGTCGCGGAAATCCAGGCCGGGCTTTTGCCGGACATAGCTGCGGCCCAGCCCCACGCGCTCCCCGTAGATGCACGGGAAATCCGTCTCGCCGCTGATGCGTGCGCGATACCCGACGTTCAGCGTGTGGTACCAGATGTTCAGCTCCCAGGCGTAAGGCGTGTCGATCGTGGAAATAAAGTCGACCAGGTCGTGCGTGACGGTAACGATGTATTCGTTGGCCCCGATGCCGTCAAACGGCGGGATCTCGTCGCTGGGCAGCTTTTCTTCCTTCAACGAAAGCCCCCAGCCGGAATGGGCGTAGCCCGCGACAGCGTTCTGCGAGCGCGCCCAGCGGAAAACCGGCAGGCCCCAACTGGGCCAATCCTCGATCCTTTTCGTGCCGGGATAATCCTGGTCCCGCAACCCCAGCAGGACGATGTGGCCGGCGTGGCTGGAGGGAAAGCCGGAGACCTCCACGTCGTAGCGCATGATGTTTTCCTTCGTGGAGAGAGCGTTATTCTTACCCTCAAAAAACGTCTTCTGGAAATACCAGCCGGGTCCCCAGCTCAGCACCGAGCCTACCTTCAGGTCCTCGCCCAGGATGTGGCGGATCATGTCCTTGGGGTAGACGCCCTCGGTGGGCTTTTCATAGTGGGCGCAACCCGCGGCATGGACGTGATGGTCGCCGGAATACCAGCCCATCTTGGCCGGATCGATCCAGCGCTCCAGCCGGAAGGCCACTTCCATGGGCCTGTCTTCGACGTGCAGCTGCTGCACCTTCTTGTGATACTCGGGGCCCCGCGTATACTCGACCGTGTAGTCGCCCGGAGGCAGCAGCAGCGCTTCACCGTCGCCCCGATAGACCTGCGGCTGAAACGCAAAATCCGGGGCCAGGCGCTTGGCCTGCGAGGGGTAAACCCGGCCCAGGCCGTCGCGGATCAGGAAGGAGGCCGTGGTCGGCTGATCGTTGAAGTCGAGGACGCGCAGAGTTACCTTGGTGGCGGGTTTTGCTGAGAACAGAATATCGACCTCGTTGCGGAAGCCGAGATCTTGCGTGCCCTGGCCCACGTCAACCGATAGCTTCGCTTCGCGCTTGCCGGAGTCGCGGGAATAGAGCTGGAGGATGCGGTACTCGACTTCCAGTCCCGAAAGCCTCGGTCGCAGAGGCTGCTTGGTGAACACCTGAATCTCCAGAAACCGGCGGGGGACCGCTCCCGCTTCGCTGCCTGCCAGGGCGCCTGCATTCGGGCTTTCGACCGCGAGTGCCGCCGTCACTCCGGCCTGATTCTGCACCTTGAGCAGGAACGTCCGCCAGCCGTGCTCCATCAGCTCCGGGCGGGCCGGACCCTGCTGCACCTTGACCCGGCTTTCCGGGTTGATATCGACGCCCAGAAGGCAGTGGCGGTCCAGGATCTTTTGCATCCCCTCGACGGCCTGCTTGGGGTCGGGCAAGCCTCTTGCCAGCCGCCGCAGCTCGGCAGCCTCTGCGGCCGGCAAGGGCTCGCCCAGCATGTCCAGCGCGTCAAGCACGCGTGCCACCTGCGCCGCCAACGGCTGATATTCCACGCCGGCGACGATCGGCAGTTCATCGGCCCACGTTACCGTGGGGAAGGTGATCACGATCATCGCCAGCAGAATTGTCAAAACTGGGTACCGCATGGTCTACCTCCGAGCGAGGAACGCTCCGCTTACGACCTGGACGACGGCTTCGGCGCCAGATTGTGAAAGACGGATTCCCGGAGCAAAGATACCACGGTCAGACGGAACTCGGCCTGCACGGTTCCGTTCACTAAGACTTCGAGCACGGTATCTTCCAGCTGGAGACTCGGCGTTTCAGCGAGCAGGGTGGTCTGGGCGACGCCGCCCGGCGGGACGGTCAGGCGCGCTTCCGAGACGGTGACTTTCGCTCCGGAGCCGGGCCGCACCCGCAGCTCCGCCTCGATCGGCTCGTCGCTGTCATTCCTCAGGCTCACCGGAGCCGGGAATCGCCGCCCCGCGACCGAGGCGTAAATGACGTCGCGCCCGGAGCTATTTCCGTTGACCCGCATCTCAAGCGTCATGCCGCTATTCTAACCGAGGTATATGACCACATCCATCTCTGCTGCTGCTTCGTGTTATGTTAATGAGTTCAACGCGTGCCTGAGTACACCGAAAAACATGCGCGGGCGGGCCTCGACGCCAGGCTGCCCGAGATCGAGACCTGGCCCAACCAGTTTCGCGGCTACAGCATCAAGATTGTGATTCCCGAGTTCACTTCGGTGTGTCCCAAGACGGGCCTGCCAGATTTCGGCGCCCTCACCCTGGAGTACCAGCCCGACAAGCTGTGCCTGGAGCTGAAGTCCTTCAAGCACTACATCCTGGCCTACCGCAACCTGGGGATCTTCTACGAAAACGTGGTGAATCGAATGCTGGCCGACGTGGTGCGCACGGTACGTCCGGTTTCGGCCACGCTGGTGGGGGAATTCACGCCGCGCGGCGGCTTGCGCTCCACTATCACGGGCAGCTACCGGCGGCGGAAATAAGACCTCCGCCCGGCTACCCCGCGAGCCGGCGGCGGTGTAAGATAGTTTTGCATGGAAAAGTTCTTTGAAGCGGTAAAGCCGGGGAGCCGGGAAGCGCGGCTGGCCGCCGAGATCGATCCGGCGCGGCTGCCAGGCCATATCGCCATCATCATGGACGGCAACGGCCGCTGGGCCCAGCGGCGGCGGCTGCCGCGGGTGGCCGGCCATCGCGCCGGCGTCCGTCCGGTCCGCGAGACCATTGAGGCCTGCGCGCAGCTCGGCATCGGCTGGCTGACCCTCTTCGCCTTTTCGGTCGAGAACTGGAAGCGGCCCCGCGCCGAAGTAGAAACTCTCTGGCAGTTGCTGCGCCATTACCTGAAGAGGGAGCTTCCGGGATTGAAGCGCAACGGCGTGCGTTTTCAGGTGATCGGCCGCATTGAGGTGCTCCCCGAGGAAGTGCAGCGCGACCTGGACTCGGCCATGGTGGAGACTTCCACCAACCCCGGCCTGCGGCTCACCGTGGCCCTCAATTACGGCGGCCGCAGCGAAATTGTCGATACCGTGAACGCCATTCTGGAGCGGGAACGGCGCAACGGGGCCTCTTGCCAGCCCGTCACCGAAGAAGCGTTTTCCGCCAGCCTGTATACGGCCGGCATGCCGGACCCCGACTTGCTGATCCGCACCTCGGGCGAAATGCGGGTGAGCAACTTCCTGCTCTGGCAGATCGCCTATTCGGAGATCTGGGTCACGGAAAAGCTGTGGCCCGATTTCCGCCGCACGGATCTACTGCACGCCATCCTGGACTACCAGAAGCGCGAGCGCCGCTACGGGGGCCTGGGCGAGCCGGAGGCTCGCGGGCCGGAGCCGGCCGAGGAACTGGTGGCCGCCGGCGCGGGCCGGATCTTTGGGCCGGCCGGCTGATCCGTGAAGCGCGTCCTCACCGCTGTCATACTGATTCCCCTCGTCGGGGGCCTGGTGTTTAAGGGCTCGAACCGCAGCGTCCGTGTAGCTCTGGCCCTGGTGGCGCTGCTGTGCCTGAACGAGTTCCTGAAGCTGGCGGCCCACTACGGGGTTCAGCCGATGCGTCTGGCAGCGTATCTGGCGGGCGCTTGGGTAGTGCTAGCGGGGGAAATAGTTCCCGGGCCGGTGTTCTTTCTGGTCGTCACCCTGCTGCTGCTTACCCTGGCCATGCGCGGCGGCCGGGAGCTCACCGGCTCGCTCACCAGCGCCGGCGGGACCCTGCTGGGTATTGTTTACACCGCGGCGCCTTTTCGCCTGGCTGGCGACCTGCATGCCTCGAGTCCCCACTGGCTGTTTTACGCCCTGTTGCTCAACTGGATTGGAGACGCCGCTGCTTACTACGCGGGCCGTCTGGCGGGCCGCCACAAGCTGGCCCCGCGCATCAGTCCCGCCAAGACCTGGGAAGGGGCGGCCGCTTCGCTACTTGTATCCGCGCCCCTGGGCGCTCTCTATCTGCGCCACTTTCTCCCGCAAGGCCCGAGTCTCGCGTTTGCTGTGGTCCTCTCGCTGGCCGTCAATATGGCCGCTCAGGTGGGCGACCTGGCCGAATCGGCTCTTAAGCGCGGCGCCAATGTAAAGGACAGTGGTTCGCTGCTGCCCGGTCACGGCGGCGTGCTCGATCGCCTGGACGGGCTGCTGTTTTCCATCCCGGTGATTTCCCTGGCGCTGAGTCGCTAACCGCCGAAATCCGCTACCATGGAGGGTTTTGCGCGCGCTGGCAGGGCGCCGAAACACAGAGGAGCCTCACGCTTGATTCACAGCGCCATCGTCCCCGTCGCCGGCCTCGGCACGCGGTTGCTCCCGGCCACCAAGTCGCAGCCCAAGGAGATGCTGCCGGTGGCCAAAAAGCCCATCGTGCAGTACGTGGTCGAGGAACTGGCGGCGGCCGGCATCGAGCGCATCCTGTTCATTACCGGCCGGGGCAAGACATCAATCGAAAACCATTTCGATCACGACCCGGAGCTCGACCGCTCGCTCCGCCAGAACGACAAGAACGGGCTGCTCAGCGAGCTGGAGTACGAGCGGCTCGCGGTCCATTACTTCTACACCCGCCAGCGCTGGCAGCGCGGCCTGGGCGACGCCGTGCTGTGCGGAGAAAACTTCGCCGGCGAGGAGCCCTTCCTGGTGGCGCTGGGCGACTCCATCATCGGCCTGAACGGGCATTCCACCATCAGCCGCCGCATCGCCGAAGTCTACGAGAGCGAGCGCGCCGCCTGCGTCATCGCTGTCGAGGAGGTTCCCCATGAGCTGACCGCTTCATATGGTGTGGTCGCCCCGGAATCGGAAGGAGACGTTTTCCGGATCCGGGAGTTGGTGGAAAAGCCCGCCCCCGACCGCGCCCCCAGCAATCTGGCTATCGCCGGACGCTACGTTTTCTCGCCCGTCATCTTCGACATGATCCGCCGGGTGGAACCCGACCGCCGGGGCGAAATCCAGTTGACCGACGCCATCCGCCTGCTGGCCGCCTCGGGCCAGCCCGTTGTTGGCGTGAGGCTCGCGCCAGGGGAGAGGCGCTACGACATCGGCAATTTCCGCAGCTACTTCGAGACCTTTCTCGAGTTCGCCCTGGCCGACCCGGACTACGGCGCGGAACTGCGGCAGAGGTTGAGAAGGCTCTGCCGATAGCCAGGGCTGCTCCTCTCACGTCTCGGGCAGCAGGCCGAATTGTTATACTTGAACTGATGCACACCATCGACTCCACCCCGGAGTTTGTTTCGAACGTCTACCGCAAAATGGAGCAGAACCTGGCCGTGGTGCGCCGCCGGCTGGGTCGTCCTTTGACACTGGCCGAAAAGGTCATGTTTGCGCACCTCGACGATCCGGAGGGCCAGGATCTGACGGCCGGCGTGAGCTACCTGATGCTGCGGCCCGACCGGGTGGCCATGCAGGATGCCACGGCGCAGATGGCGCTGCTGCAGTTCGGCCTGGCCGGACGGGACAAGGTGGCCGCGCCGACCACTGTGCACTGCGATCACCTGATCCCGGCGCGCGTCGGCGCTCGGAAGGACACCGAGCTGGCGATCGTCGAGAACAACGAGGTCTACGAATTCCTTAGCACGTTCTCGGCCCGTTACGGCATCGGATTCTGGAAGCCCGGCTCGGGGATTATCCACCAGGTGGTGCTCGAGACCTATGCCTTCCCCGGGGGCATGATGATCGGCACCGACTCCCACACGCCGAACGCCGGCGGGCTGGGCATGTTCGCCGCTGGCGTGGGAGGCGCGGACGCCGTGGACGTGATGGCGGGCTTCCCCTGGGAGGTGAAGAACCCGACCCTGATCGGTGTGCGGCTGAGCGGTGAGCTTTCCGGCTGGACCGCGCCTAAAGACGTGATCCTCTACCTGTGCGGCGTGCTTACCGTTGCAGGAGGCACGAACCGCGTTATTGAATACTTCGGCCCCGGAGCGCGGACCATCAGCTGCACTGGCAAAGCCACCATCACCAACATGGGCGCCGAGCTCGGCGCGACCACGTCCCTCTTCCCCTACGACGAGCACATGGCGCTCTACCTGCGCGGCACGCGCCGCGCCGCGCTGGCCGCCCTGGCCGATCAGTACCCTTACTTGGTAGCCGCCGACCCGGAGGTGGAGGAGCATCCCGAAGAATTCTTCGAGCGGATCGTCGAAATCGACCTTTCGAAGCTCGAGCCGCACATTGTCGGGCCGCACACCCCCGACCTCGCCCGCCCCGTTTCGAAACTGGCTGCCGACGTGGCCGCTCGCGGCTACCCGGACCGCATCTCGGTCGCTCTGGTAGGCAGTTGCACGAATTCCTCTTACGAGGACATCTCCCGCGCCGCCGACGTGGCCGAGCAGGCCCGCGCCCACGGCGCCCGCATGAAGATTCCCTTCCTGGTGACGCCGGGCTCGGAGCAGGTGCGCGCCACCATCGAGCGCGACGGGCAGATAGCGTCGCTCGAGGCCATCGGGGCCACCGTGCTGGCCAACGCTTGCGGCCCCTGCATCGGCCAGTGGAAGCGGCAGGAGGCGGCGAAGGGCGAGCCCAACACCATCGTCACCTCTTTCAACCGCAATTTCCCCAAGCGGAACGACGGCAACGCCGCCACCCACGCTTTTATGGGCAGCCCGGAGATCGTCATCGCTTACGGGCTGGCGGGCCAGCTTTCGTTCAATCCGCTGGCCGACACCCTGGAGGGCGCCGATGGCAAACCGTTCCGCCTGGAGCCGCCGCACAAGGCGCCCGAGCTGCCCGAAAAAGGATTCGTCCGCTCGACCGAAGGCTACCTGCCGCCGCCTGAGGACTCGAGCAGCGTGAGGATCGCCATTGCGCCCGCGAGCGAGCGGTTGCAGGCGCTCGAGCCCTTCCCCGCCTGGGACGGCCAGGATTTTCGCGAGCTTCCGATCCTGGTGAAGGCCAAGGGCAAGTGCACCACCGATCACATTTCTCCGGCCGGGCCGTGGCTGCGCTACCGCGGACACCTGGACCGCATCAGCGACAACCTGTTCTCAGGCGCCATCAACGCCTTCACGGTCCAGGCCGGGCAGGGGCTGAACGTGGTGACCGGCGAGCGCGACGCGGCGTTGGCGAAGATCGCGCGGGACTACAAGGCGCGCAGCTTGCGCTGGGTGGCGGTGGGTGATGTGAACTACGGCGAGGGCTCGAGCCGCGAACATGCCGCCATGTCCCCGCGCTTTCTGGGCGCGGCAGCCATCATCGTCCGCAGCTTCGCCCGCATTCATGAATCGAACCTGAAGAAGCAGGGTGTGCTGCCGCTGACCTTTGCGGACCCGTCGGTTTACGACAGCGTTCAGGAAACGGACCGCATCAGCATCCTCGGCCTGAGCCATCTCGAGCCGGGCCAGCCGATCACCGCCGTGCTGCATCACGCCGGCGGTGCGAGCGAAGAGTTTCTGCTCCACCACACACTGAACCGCGAGCAGATCGAATGGTTCAAGGCCGGCTCGGCCCTGAACCTGCTGCGGCTCGAGCGCGAGCCCGAACCCGTCAGCCGCTAATTGGCATTGAATCCAGACCTGAATACTGGCGACGGTGGAAGTCGGTTTAGGCGCCGTGCGTGATTCAAGCTATTATGGATGCGGAGGCTCACCGATGGAGCTGGAATTGACCGCCGTTTTCCGTCGCGTCCCTGAAGGGTACATCGCGTTCGTCGAGGAACTGCCCGGCGCGAACACCCAAGGCGCAACACTCGAGCAGGCCAGGGTGAACTTGAAGGAGGCCGTCGCGCTTGTGCTGGAAGCGAACCGCGCGCTTGCGTTGGAGGATGCCGCCGGCGCCGACGTGATTCGTGAGCCATTGAAGGTCTCCGGTTGAAGCGACGCGACCTGCTTCGGCACCTTGAAGGACCCAACCACACCGTCTACGTCAATCGAATGGCTCGCAAAGTCTCGACCGTACCGCGCCACCGGGAAATCAACGACGATCTGGCCCGGAAGATCTGCAAGGATCTGCAAGTTCCACGTCCAGGCGCCTGAGGACTCGGGCGCTCAGGCGCGGCCTGCTTTTGGCCGTTGCCCGCGGGGCTTCGTTAGGCAGAGGTTATATGCTTCCGTGCGTCCTAAAAAAATCTGGACGGTTCTCGAGATCCTCCTTGAGTTGCTCTCTCGTCGGACCTCCCTCCGACCATCCGACAAACCGTGGCGTCACCATGTCACGGACGGTTGATGAAATCGTAACGGACATCATTATTCCGATCCGCGATTGATGGCCCAACTGACCTACTTGTTCAAGGATTCCCCTCGATAGCAAGCCCGCAACAACCGGGTCGTCTATTGGCATTTGAAGAGTATTCTGTCCCTGGAGAAGAAACTCTCGCAACACCGCAATCTCATTCCCGTCCAGAGACTGCATTTCAGCCCGCACTGTCCTTTTGTTTCGTCTGCGCCAGCTTGCCCCCTGGACCTCGTGCACGATCCAGGCCAGCGACATTGCTAGCAATGGGGTATCCACTTGACTCAGGTAACCCCTATACGTTGTGGTTTCAGGACCAACCCGCCTGGGCGGTCCTGACCATCGACCTGTAAGTGGCTGGTTCCACGGCCACTGCCTGCTGGACGAGTCGGAAGAACAGCTTGCCCCGGCTGCGCGACTTCCGACGATTGAATCGGAAGGTGAACTCATCCAGGTAGTAGTCCAGGTGTTCGAAACTGACGGCGCCCTGATGGGTGCCCATCAGCCATCGCTTCAGCAGTGAGACGACCCGATGGACTCGCGGCAGCAGTTCGGACGGGGACTTCTTGTGGCCCTTTAGGAAGGTGATCTTGTGGCGATAGCCCTTGCTTTCCAGCGGAGCGTAGCCCAACCACGCGTCGGTATGCACCACGCTGCCCGGCTCGACGGACTCCTCCACAAACGGGACCAAGCTCTCGGCCGAAGCGTCTGGGACGCGCCGCATCCGTATCCGGCCTGTGCCCCGGCCCTCCTCTTGCGCCGCCACCACGATCAATGCCTTTCTCTCGGTCTGCCGACCGCGCACACCTTCTTCCAAACCACCCACATACGTCTCATCCACCTCCACCCTTCCCGAGAGTCGATCCCGCCCCGGCCTCACCATGGCCCGCCGCAGTTTATGCAGCCAAGCCCAGGCTGTCTGGTAGCTCCCCAAGCCCAAGACCCGCTGCAGTCCCAGGGCGCTGACGCCGTTCTTCTGACTGGTCACCCACCACATGGCCCGAAACCAAACCGTCAACGGTGTTCGCGTATCCTGGAATATCGTCCCCGCCGTGACCGATACCTGGCGACCGCAGACCGCACATTGCCAGAGAACCGAACGCAATGGCCAAGCTTTCCCACCTCCGCAGCGCGGGCACCGAAACCCCTCCGGCCACCGCAGCCGGAACAGATACTCCCGACAGGCCTCCTCCGAGCTAAAACGAGCTTCCAACTCCGCCAACGTCCGCGGGTAATCCTCCATGCGCCGCCATACTACAGGTTGGGGTTACCTGAGTCAAGTGGATACCCCATATGCTAGCAAATAGGCTGCTGAAAGAATGAATGCGAAGCCGAAGTAGGTTCTATAGTTAACCTGTAGTTGGCTGACTCCTAGCTTCGCAAGCCACGACTCCGGGGAGAAGAGCGCGAAGCCGGATGCCATGCAGATTGCTGCTACGAACTTCGCAGGTAGCCTTGCAACATCCACGATCTTCGAAATCCAATCAAACACAGTTTTCTCGCCTGCCTAACTCTTGGTTGACCCAGCCTGCATAAAAACCCGCCCCCGTCGGCCTAAGTCCGGACCCGCTGCCGGCAGGTCGGGCCGATCAACACTTAGAATCTAACGGATTCCGTGCCATTGTTCAAGCAGCCTCCACCGTGTTAGCCCGCAGCCTTCGCCCCTTGCTACGATAGAAGCGTATGCAATCCTTCAACGATGTGCCTGTTCCGGCCGACGGCGCCGCTATCGGCTTTGAGAGCGGCCGGTTCCTGGTTCCCTCGAACCCGATCATCCCCTTTATCGAGGGCGACGGCACGGGGCGCGACATCTGGAAAGCGTCCCGCAAGGTGTTCGACGCCGCCGTCTACCACGCGTACAGCGGCCGTCGGCGCGTCGTCTGGTACGAGGTCTTCGCCGGAGAGAAGGCCCACAACCGCTGCGGTGACTGGCTGCCCCAGGGGACGCTCGACGCCATCCGCCATTTCCGCATCGCCATCAAGGGGCCGCTCACCACGCCCGTCGGCGGCGGCTTCCGCAGCCTCAACGTCTCCCTGCGCCAGATTCTGAATCTTTACGCCTGCTGGCGGCCCGTGCGTTACTACCCCGGCGTGCCGTCGCCGGTGAAGCATCCGGAAAGGCTCAGATCGATTTCCTCAACCAGGAGATGGGCAAGAAGGTTCGCGAGGACTCCGGCATCGGCGTCAAGCCCATTTCCATCACCGGCTCGAAGCGCCTCGTCCGGCGGGCAATTCTTTACGCCCGGGAGAACGGCCACTCCAGCGTCACCCTGGTCCACAAGGGCAATATCATGAAGTACACCGAGGGCGCCTTCCGCGACTGGGGCTACGAGCTCGCCCGCGAGGAGTTCGCCGGCCTCTGCGTTCCCGAGTCGGAGCTTACGGGCCCCGCTCCTGCCGGCCGGATCGTCATCAAGGATCGCATCGCCGACTCCATGTTTCAGCAGGTGCTGCTGCGGCCCGATGAATACGAGGTGATTGCCACGCCCAACCTCAACGGCGACTATCTTTCCGACGCCTGCGCCGCCCAGGTGGGCTGGCTCGGCATGGCCCCCGGCGCCAACGTCGGCGACGAGCACGGCGTCTTTGAGGCCACCCACGGCACCGCGCCCAAGTACGCCGACCAGGATGTGATCAATCCCTCGAGCCTCATCCTCTCCGGCGCCATGATGTTCCAGTTCATGGGCTGGAAAGAGGTGGCTGCGACCATCGAGGATGCCATGACCGAGACCATCCGGCAAAAGCGGGTCACCTACGACCTGCACCGTCAGATGGAAGGCGCCACCAAGCTCAAGACCAGCGAGTTCGCCGCCGCCCTGGTCGAGAACATGCAGCCCCCCGCGGCAGCGTGATCATTGTTTTACTCATTCCTACTAGGAGGTCCTTATGCGCAAGAAAGTGACTGTGGTGGGCTCCGGAAACGTCGGCGCCAGTTGCGCCGTCCGCCTGGCCGACAAGGAGCTCGCCGACGTGGTGCTGGTGGACATTATCGAGGGAGTGCCCCAAGGCAAAGGTCTGGACATCCTCCAGGCCGGCCCCGTCGAGGGCTACGATGTGCGCCTGACCGGGGCCAACGACTACTCCCCCACGGCGAACTCCGACATCGTCGTCATCACGGCGGGCTTTCCCCGCAAGCCGGGTATGAGCCGCGACGATCTGCTGTGGGCCAACTACGATGTCGTCAAGGCCACCGTGGAGCAGGTCGTCAAGTACTCCCCCACCTCGATCCTGATTCTGGTCACCAATCCGCTCGACGCCATGTGCCAGGTGGCGTACAAGGTGAGCGGCTTTTCGAAGAACCGTGTCATCGGCATGGCCGGCATACTCGATACGGCGCGCTTCCGCACCTTCATCGCGCAGGAGCTCGACGTGTCGGTGGAAAACGTGGTGGCCTTCGTGCTGGGCGGCCACGGCGACACGATGGTCCCCCTGGTCCGCTACACCAGCGTGGCCGGCATCCCGCTGGCCGACTTGCTCGACCAGGCGGCCATCAACCGCATCGTCGACCGCACGCGCAACGGCGGGGCCGAAATCGTGAAGTATCTGAAGACCGGCAGCGCCTATTACGCCCCCTCGGCGGCCGTGGCGGAGATGGTCGAATCCATCCTCAAGGACAAGAAGAAGATCCTGCCCTGCGCCGCCTATCTTGAAGGCGAGTACGGCATTCGCGGCCTCTTTGTGGGCGTGCCGGTGAAGCTCGGCGAGCGCGGGATCGAGAAGATTTACGAGATTCGGCTCACGGAAGAGGAAAAAGCGGCCCTGCTGAAGAGCGCCGCCGCGGTTGAGGAGCTGGTGAAAGTGATGAAGCCGAAGCTGGGGTAGGACCGGCTTTCGCGCCTGCCTATTTCCGCGTCGACCGGGCGCCGGTCGAGCGAGGCTGCTCCATGAGGGCGCCCGCGGCGTCGGCGTTGGAAAGCGCTGCCACCTCCACGCCCGCCGCTTCCACCATGGAGTAGGCCGGCATTCCCTCCGCTTCCCGCACGAAGTTCATGCGGCTGAGTTCCGGGTCGTAATCGACCCGGATCAGGTCCCCGCCGCGGACCTGCTCGGTGACGATCAAGTTCGACATGGGGTAGACCAGGCTCCGCTCGATGGACCGCTTCAAGTGCCGCGCGCCGTACTTCATATCGGTCCCTTCGCGCAGCAGGAAATCCTTGGCGCTGCTGGTCAGCTTGAACAGGAACGGCGTGCCGTGAGAGTTGGTGAAGAGGCGGCGCTGCACCATGGCCAGCTCCAAGTCCAGGATGCGGCGCAGCTCGGCCTCGCCGAGCGACCGGAACACTACCACCTTGTCGAGGCGGTTCATAAACTCCGGGGTGAACTTCTTGCGGGCTGCGCCCAGGCCGGCGCTGGCGATCTTGGAGTTGAGCTTGTCGCCCAGGACCTCACTCGGCGCCGCGAACGATCGGCTGAAGCCCATGTTCGGATTCAGCAGGGCGCTCATCTCTGCTGCGCCCAGGTTGCTGGTCATAAAAATCATGGAGCGGGAGAAGTCCACCCTCCGGTTGTCTCCCAGCGTCAGCGTGGCTTTGTCCAGTATTCCCAAGAGCAAGTTCCACAATGCGTCACTCGCCTTCTCGATCTCGTCAAACAGCACAAACGACAGCTTCACCTTTTCGGTATGGAACTGGTTCAGCACTTCCTGGCTCAGCAGCGGATGGGTCTCCCGGTGGCCCAGGTAGCCCGGGGGCGAGCCAATCAGCTTGGCGATCTCGTGGCTGTGCTGGAACTCGGCGCAGTCAATCTTGATTACCGCTCGCGCGTCCCCCAGCAGCGACTCGGCTGTCGCCTCCACCATGCGTGTCTTGCCCGACCCGGTGGGCCCCAGGAACAGGAAATTCCCCACCGGCCGCCCGGGGCCGTTCATCCCTGCCAAATAGGTCTGATAAATATTAACCACCTGCTCGATGGCCTCGGCCTGCCCCACAATCCGCTTGTGCAGGTTATGGTCCAGTTGACCGGCCTCCCGACCGGTTCGCGTGGGGTCCAATGTCTTTTGCATAACTACCACTCCGGGCTCCTTTTCGCTTGCCAACAGGCGAGTTCGCGGGGTGGCTCGTTCACGAACTATATCGGATGAAATGCGGCGGCACTGCAGCAGGAATTCGAAGCATGCTGCATATTGTGACCGCCTGCGTCCGGCGAGCGCTGCCTCCGGCCCCAGCAGCGAGTTCCCCCTTGCTCTCAGTGTAAAGGGGTGGTTCCGATTCGCCTGGGCTGAAGGGGCCAACAGACTGAAGACAAAGGGCAAATTTTGCAGCGAGGGAGGTGACCCGCGCCCGACGTGAACCGGTTTACCGGCGCGCCGGTTTGCTCGGTCGGATCTCAACCCGGCTGGCCAGCGTTTGCGGCGGCAGCTCCAGCAAGTGAACGACGGTCTGCGCGATATGCTCGGGGGCGATTTTCCACTCCTGGCGCTCCGTCCGCCTCCCGGCTAGTGCCGCTGCCGAATTCCGTCGCCACGCTGCCCGGCATGATGCAGCTCACCCGGATGTTCTCATAGCGCAAATCCAGCATGGCAGCCTCACTCAAGCCCAGCAGGCCGAACTTGCTGGCGTTGTAGGCCGCTCCTCCCGCCATGGGGTTTTTCCCCGCCAGACTTCCGATGTTGATGATCGATCCTCCGCCCTGCCGGCGCATCAGGGGCGCCGCCTCGCGGATGCAATAGAACGCGCCGGTCAGATTAGTGTCGATCACCTGGCGCCATTGCTCCGGTGTGATGCGGTCCACCGGGTCGAACCAGCCGACTCCGGCGTTATTCACCAGGACATCCAGCCGTCCGAAGCTCTGTATGGCAAATCGGAAGAACGCAGCGACATCTTCATAGCGGCCGACGTTGCAGGCTCGACCCGCCATGCGGCGGCCGGCATTTGTTTCTGTCATTTCCTTTACAGAGCGCGCCACGCCGGCTTCCTCCCGCCCGCAAATCACTACCCCCATGTCGGCGTCTAGAAGCGCTTCCGCAATGCTGCGACCGATGCCGCGCGTGCCGCCCGTCACCACCGCCACTTGACCTGCGAGTCGATTGCTCATGGTCTGTTCCTCCTGTTACAATCGGCGGCCCGCCGGGACCGCTTGCTGAGCTACAATAATACGCGGTTGGAGGCCGCGAGTGACAACATGGCTGACGAATGGAGCGAGAGTTTGCAGGCGACGCTGAACGAGGCTCTGGATCGTTACTTCGGCTTGCTGCGCCAGGAACTCAACGAGCGACTCACGAAAGAGTTCACCGCCGTCCAAGAAGCCGCCGCCACTCGCGCTGCCGAGCGGCTCGCCAAGGAGTTGGCCACGGCCCAGGAGGCCGCCGCCGCTCGCGCCGCCGCCGAAGCCGCCCGCGCCGTTCGTTCCACCGCCGAGTCCCTGCGTCTGGCCGTCTGTCGGATTCGCAGCGCCGCTAGCTTCACCGAAGTCGGCGCGGCCCTGCTCGAAACCGCCGCCGCGCACTGCGGCCGGGTCGCCCTTTTGGTTCACAAGGACGAGATGCTCGCCGGGTGGCGGGCGTGCGGTTTCACGGGTGAAGGATTTAGCGACTCCTGGGCGCGCTTCGAGTTGCCGCTGCGCGAAGCGCCCGCTCTGGCCCAGGCGATCGAGACCCGCGAAGCGGTGGTGGCTCTCGCCTTGCCCGAACATCTTTCCCCGGCCCTCATCCAATTGTTCGGCCTTACCGCCGATCAGAAGGCCTACCTGTTTCCGCTCTCGCTCCGACAGGGGGTGGCGGCGATCCTTTATGCCGACGGCGTGGGCTCAGTCAACAGCGTGCAGGCAGCCGCCCTGGAGCTGCTGGGCGCGGTGGCGGAAGCTTCGATTGAAGCGCTGTTTTCCCGCTCCGCCGCGCCTCCGCCGGAACCCGCCACCGGCCGGCTGGAATTGTCCTGGGCGCGCCCCACGCCGCGAGCGGCCCCTTCCGACTGGGACGCGCTCTCCCCCGCCGAGCAGGAGGTTCATCTTCGCGCCCAACGCTTCGCTCGTGTCCTGGTCGCCGATCTGCAGCTCTACCGCGCCCAGGAGATTCTAGAAGGGAAGCAGGCTTTCAACCTTTACGGGCGGTTACAGGACGAAATCGACAAGAGCCGGGAGGCCTACCACCGCAAGTTCGGCTCCACGTCCGCGGCGAGTATCGACTACTTCCACCTCGAGCTGCTCCGTACCCTGGCCGGCGGCCGGGAGGAGCTACTGGGACCCGGCTATCCCGGACCTATGGTCGAGTAAGCCAGGCATGTGCGCCGCGCCTCTTCTCTTCCTTCTCGTCAGCCTCGCCTTCCCGGCTGGCTCCCAGAACGACCCGCTCTTTTCCCTGTCCCACAAGTTTCTGGAAACCGATTCCCGCTCCGCCCGGCAGGCCCTGGCGCAGTTTGCGGACGAGCGAAAAGCGGAAACGGAAGGCGCCCTGGCCCGCTTAGTTTTGGGTATTGGTGATTATCAGGAAAAGCGTTACTCTTCCGCTACCGAGGAGTTGGCCCGGGCCGAGAAGGCTCCTGAGCTGGCTGACTATGCTGTTTACTACCAAGCCCTGGCGTTGGTTGGAGCAAACGATCACGCCTCGGCTGCCCGCTTGCTCGCAGACTTCTCCCGGCGCTTTCCCTCCAGCCCGCTGGTCAGCGCCGCCCTCGCCCAGCGGGTGGAGAGCCTCAGCCTCAGCTCCCATGCCAAGGAAGCCCAGTCGATGTTGGCGACCCCGGCTCCATCCACTGCCGCCGGCTGGATGCTGCTGGCCCAAGTGGCCGAGCGTGCCGGCGAGCCGATCCGTGCCGCGCAAGCCTACCAGCGCGTCTACTACGAATTTCCCGCCTCCCCGCAGCAGTCCGCTGCCCAGGCCGCCCTGCAGGCCTTGCGGCCGAAGCTCGGCTCGCGCTACCCCCGGCCGACGCCCGCCCAGCGGCTCGGTCGCGCCGATGCCCTTGCCTTTGCTCAGCAATACAAAGCGGCTCGCTCGGAATACCGCGCTCTTGCCGTGCAACTGAAAGGTCAGCTACGCGAACAGGCCGCCGCCCGCGTCGCCGAGTGCGACTACAACCTCCGCGCCAACCTCGCCGCCTATAGGGCGCTCCAGAAGCTGAAACTCACCCAGCCGGAGGCCGCTGCCGAGGGGCTCTACTATCTGGCCCTTTGCGCGCGCCGCCTGAAGAAGGTCGAGGAGTTCACCAGCCAAGTAGCCCAGCTCGGCAAGCAGCACCCGAACTCGCCCTGGCGCGAGGAGGCCCTCTTCAACGCCGGCAACTACTACGTGCTCGAGAACGACGCCGAGCACTACGTCCCTTACTACCGGGCCGTTCTTGAAAACTTCCCCACGGGCCATAACGCCCCGGCGGCGCACTGGAAGATCGCCTGGCATGCCTATGTGGCCAGGAGGCCTGACGCGGAGCAGTTGCTCAAAGACCACATCCGCTTGTTTCCGGCGAGCGCCCAGCTCACCGCCGCTCTCTATTGGCTGGGCCGGCGCACGGAAGCAGAAGGCAATCCCCGGGTGGCCCGAGCCTACTATAACTATCTAGAAACTTCCTATCCCCACGCCTACCATACCGTGCTGGCCCGGGATAGCTTGAAGAAGATGGGGCCCGTGGCTGACGGCCCGGTTCCGCCGGAAGTGAGCCAACTGCTGGCGGGCATTCCGTCGGCTCCTCCACCCCCCTCGCAGCAGATCCTGCGGGAAGCATCCGTGTTTCTCGACCGCGCGCGGCTTCTCGATGGGTTGGGCCTGGCCGATCTGGCGCAGAGCGAGTTACGCTTCCGCGCCGAGTCCAACGGCCTGGCCTACCACGCCGGATTGGAGCTCGCCCAGCAGGCCGCCGAACGCGGCTCCTATCATCAGGCCATCCGCTTCTTGAAACGCTATACCCCCGGCTATCTTTCCTTCCCGCTCGATTCCATGCCGCGCCGCTACTGGGAACTGCTGTTCCCTTTGCCCTGGCGCGAGGCGCTGGAGAATTACTCCCGCCAGCAGGAGCTGGACCCATACCTGGTGGCGGCGCTGATCCGCCAGGAATCGGAATTCAACCCCGGCGCCGTCTCCCGCGCCCGCGCCCGGGGCTTGATGCAGATCCTTCCTTCCACCGGCCGCCGCCTCGGGCGCAACCTGGGCATCCACCGTCTCTCGGCCAACGCTTTGTTCATACCCGACACCAGCCTCAAGCTCGGGACCTTGCACCTGCGCCGCGTCCTCGACCAATACCAGGGACGGCTTGAGCTGGCGCTGGCCGGCTACAACGCCGGCGAGCACCGGGCCGACAAATGGCTGAGCCTCGTATCTTTTTCCGACCCCGCCGAATGGGTGGAAAACATCCCCTTCACCGAGACCCGCACCTACGTCGAGGCCGTGCTGCGCAACGCGGAATTGTACAGAAAGCTCTACGGCGGGTGAAGGAATCCCGACGGCTATGGTTTAATGCATAGGATGAGCGCAACCGCCGTTCACCCTTTTGCCAGCCGCCGCGTGGCCCACTTTACCGAGTCCGTCATCCGGGAGATGACTCGCCTCGCGGTGCGGCACGACGCGGTCAACCTGGCCCAGGGGATGCCGGATTTTCCCGCGCCTGCTGAAATCAAGGCCGCCGCGCAGAAAGCTATCGCCGATGACATCAACCAGTACGCCATCACCTGGGGCGCCAAGAACCTCCGCCACGCCCTGGCCGCCAAGTACCGCGCCTGGTACGGCTTCGAAATCGACCCGGAGCAGGAAATCACCGTTACCTGCGGCTCCACCGAAGGCATGATCGCCGCGCTGCTGGCCACGGTGAATCCCGGCGACGAGGTTATCATCTTCGAGCCGTTCTATGAGAACTACGGACCCGACACGGAACTATCGAATGCCGCGCGGAAGGTGGTCTCTCTTTATCCTCCCGACTGGCATTTCGACCGCGAGGAGCTCCGCCGCGCCTTTGGCCCCCGCACCCGCGGCATCATCCTGAACACCCCCAACAACCCCACCGGCAAGGTCTTCGCGCGGGAGGACCTCGAGTTCATCGCCGGGCTGTGCCAGGAATGGGACGCGCTCGCTTACACCGACGAGATCTACGAGCACATCATTTACGATGGGCCCGACGGCCAGGCGCTCCCTCACCATCTCATGATGACGATTGATGGCATGCGGAACCGGACCGTTCTGGTCAACAGCATGAGCAAGACCTATTCGGTAACGGGGTGGCGGGTCGGCTGGGTGATCGCCTCACCCTCCATCACCGACCCGATCCGCAAGGTGCATGACTTCCTGACCGTCGGCGCGGCCGCCCCGCTGCAGCAGGCCGGCGTCGCCGCCCTCGCTCTTCCTGCCGAATACTACGCCCGCCTCCGCGCCGATTACCAGCGCCGGCGCGACCTGACGCTGAACCTTCTCGAACAGGCCGGCTTCCGCTGCTTCGTACCCCATGGCGCCTACTATGTCATGACCGACATTTCCGGCTTCGGCGCCTCAAACGACGTGGACTTCGTCCGCCGGCTGGTCGCCGAGGCCAGGGTCGCCGCTGTCCCCGGCTCGAGCTTC
>JACQDG010000208.1 GCA_016201185.1 Acidobacteriota bacterium
GACCGTCCCCTGGTGCTTGGCCTTGCGGGCTTCCTCGGAGTATTCGGGTTCGACCTTATGGATCAACACCGGCGCCGAAACCCCGCCGCCCACACGGAACACGCCGCCGCCGACGCCGCCGCCCCGGCCCGGACCAAAACCGGGGCCCATACCGGAGCCCACGCCGCCGCCCGAGCCGGTCCCGATGCCGCTGCCCGATCCCGGACCGTTCGATGCGGGCCCATACGCCGCCAGCGGATCACCATACTGCGCCATGTTCACGTTGGGAAGCTGGATGTCCGGCGGAATCACAATGGTCGGTTCCATGGGCAGCTTCGGGTTCTCGTTGATGATCTTTGCGGTGGGCGGGGTGAACTGCTCCAGCGCAAATTTCGGCAGCCTTCCCTTGCTCGGCGGCAAAGGAGAACGGTCGCCCCCGCCTCCGCCTCCCCCCATCTGCTTGTCGGAAGCCTTCGCCACCGGCATATACGGCGCGAGATTGATCAGCAGGTGGTCGGCGGTCTTCTTCGCCGCATCTTGCACCGCCGGATGGGAGGCCGCCGTGAACAGAATCACCGCCAGCACCAGATGAGTCAGAACTGAAGAGCTCGCCGCCGGGCGCGCGTAGTTGTATTCCCCCCAGATGTCCTTCACCGGCACCGGCTTGGAGGTGAGCATCTGGGGAGGCTCCTGCTTCTTGTGGAACAGCTCCCGGGCCTCGATCACCAGCGACCGGTACCAGGGCACCTCCAGGGTATTGATAATGAAATAACCGTCGTCTGCAGGAGCCGGCTTGGAGGTCAGCACCAGAGGCGGCTCTTTTTTAGGATTCAACAGGTCCCGAACCTGGGCAACCAGATCCGCGTACCACGGAACCTCCAGCGTCGAGACTAGCAGACGGTCCAGGTTGTCCTCTTGCCGCCTCGACATCTCCTGGGCCCCCAATTGCCGAATTTCGCCCCCCTCACTAAACGAGCTCCCCGTGTCCTTCGCGTCCATGGCTTACTCTTGATAAACGATCTGCTTCCAGCCTTTCGTGGGCGTCGTGCGGGCCTCCACCAGCTTCGACGCGCCTCCTCCAAAAGATGTTACATCTTTTGGAATCTGCCTTCATCTTAACACATGTATCAAGATATCAAGCTTATAACCCGTATGGAAGATGGTCGCAAGCACCCTCCTGTAAATTCTGCCCGCGATCGTACTACAAAAAATCATAGAACTGTTGCGGCCCGCTCGGCTCGACCGTCTCCAGCGAGCCACGCTATAATTTAGGCGAATCTCCTTAGTGGGAATCGGAATGGAATCATCTACCCCAAAGTGGCGGATCAATCTGCCGAAGACTGCCTTCCCGATGAAGGCCAACCTCCCGCAGAACGAGCCCAAGCTATTGGAGCGCTGGGAAAAGGAGGGTCTGTACAAAAAGATCCGCCAGGCCCGGGCCGGCTCGCCCCTGTACATTCTCCACGACGGCCCGCCCTATGCCAACGGCAACATCCATTTGGGCACGGCGCTCAACAAGATCCTCAAGGACTTCATCGTAAAGTCCAAGACCATGGCCGGCTTCAACTCGCCCTACCTCCCTGGCTGGGACTGCCACGGCCTGCCCATCGAGAACAGGGTGGACCAGCAGCTCGGCGCGAAGAAGGCCCAGATGAGCGCCGCGCAGATTCGCTCTGCTTGCCGCCGCTTCGCCGAGAAGTACGTCGAGGTCCAGCGCCGCCAGTTCAAGCGGCTGGGCGTGCTGGGGGAGTGGGACGATCCCTACCTCACCATGTCGGCCCAGTATGAGGCCACCATCGCTGGAGCATTCGTGGACATGCTCTCCGCCGGCTACGTATATAAGGACCTCAAGCCCGTTCACTGGTGCCTCCACGACCGCACCGCTCTGGCCGAGGCCGAGGTGGAATACGAGAACCACTCGAGTCCTTCCATCTGGGTGAAGTTTGATTTGCCGGCAGGCGCAGAGCGTATCGATCCAGCATTGGCTGGTCGCAAGGTGAGCACGATCGTCTGGACCACCACTCCTTGGACCGTCCCCGCCAACATGGCCATCGCCTTTCATCCGCGCTTCGAATACGTGGCAGCGGAGACCGAGACGGGTTCGGTCTACATTGTCGCCAAGGACCTGCTCGAAACCACCGCCGCTCATGCCGGCTTCCAGGTCCGCCGGATCCTGGCCTCGTTTTTCGGGGAGCGGCTGGAGGGCCTGGAGTTCCGTCACCCGTTTCTCGAGCGTCGGTCGCGAGGCATCCTGGCCGACCATGTCACGCTCGACCAAGGCACCGGCGCCGTCCACACCGCGCCCGGCCACGGCCACGAGGACTATGCGGTCGGCAAGCGCTCCAACATCCCCATCTATTGCCCGGTGGACGCCGGCGGCCGCTTTTATCACGCTGCCGGCGCGGATGGCCGCCTGCCCGACTCTCTCATCGGCAAGACCGTCTGGGAAGCAAATCCCATCGTGGCGGACCTGCTCGCCGAGAACGGCGCCCTGCTCGGGAAAGAGCAGATCGAGCACAGCTACCCGCATTGCTGGCGCTGCCACCAACCGACGATCTTTCGCGCCACCGAGCAGTGGTTCATCGGCATGGAGCGCAACGACCTGCGCCGCCGCACGCTCGCGGAGATTCGCCGCATCACCTGGATCCCCGGCTGGGGCGAGGAACGCATCTCGAACATGATCGCCACCCGCCCGGACTGGTGCATCTCGCGCCAGCGCGCATGGGGCGTTCCCATCACGGTGTTCTATTGCGAGGGCTGCCAGGAGCCTTACACCGATCGCCGCGCCCTCGATCACGTCGTTTGCCTTTTTGCGGAGCACTCGGCGGACGCCTGGTATCAGCGGGATGCTTCTGAGTTACTGCCGCCGGACACGCGCTGCCCGCAGTGCGGCGGCACGCAGTTTCGCAAAGAAACCGACATCCTCGACGTCTGGTTCGACTCCGGCTCCAGCCACCTGGCCGTGCTCGGCCACAAGCCCGATCTGCCCTGGCCCGCCGACCTGTATCTGGAAGCCGGGGATCAGTATCGCGGCTGGTTTCACAGCTCGCTGCTGGTAGGCATGGGCCTCCGCAACCAGTCGCCTTATCGCGCTTGCGCCACCCACGGCTGGGCGCTGAACGCTCAAGGGCAGGCAATGTCGAAGTCTCTGGGCACCGGCGTTGACCCTGACGAGATCACCCGCTCGCACGGCGCCGAGATCTTGCGGCTGTGGGCCAGCTCGGTCGAGTTCGGCGAGGACGTGCGGATTTCACCCGAGATGCTGGCGCGGCTGGCGGAAGCTTACCGGAAACTGCGCAACACCTTCCGCTTCATGCTCGGCAACCTGCACGATTTTCACCCGGAAACCGATGCCTTACCGGTCGAACAGATGCTGGAGATCGACCAGTGGATCCTGGGCCGGGGGGCTTCGATTGTGGCCGACTGCCGCCGCTGGTATGAAGAATTTGCGTTTCACAAGATTCATCACACGCTGCTGGGCTTGGCCACGGTCGATCTGAGCTCCCTGTACTTCGACACCTCCAAAGACCGGCTCTATACCGCCGCCTCCGCCTCTCGCGCCCGGCGCAGCGCGCAAACGGCTCTCTATCGATTGACGCATGCCCTGGCGAGGCTGCTGGCTGCACTGGCGAGCTTCACCTGCGAGGAGGTCTGGA
>JACQDG010000210.1 GCA_016201185.1 Acidobacteriota bacterium
CCAGATCGAGTCGGCCACCACATCCCACGGGGCGGGCGATCCCCCGCCGATCTTCCGGGGCAGGTCGGGATCTACGAACAGGATCAGCGGGATCAGCAGCCACCAGGCGATCACGCCGCCGGAAGCGTTGACCGCCGCCAGCTCCGGGCCGATGATATACCCGATACCTATGAGCGCGGGAGAGGCGGAAGGCGTCGAATAGGCCACCCCGCCACGCGCGAACGGCAGGAAGCCCTGGACCGATTCCCGGAACAGCAGGAGGCCCTTGTCGCTTTTCAGCAACTGGAGCAGCGCGCCCAGACCCATCGCTCCGAAGATGTACTTGGGCCGGTCGCCGCCCTGCTGGCCCGCCTTGACGATTTCCGCGCTGGCGGTCGATTCGGGGAAGGGAAGGTCGGAGTCCACGCACAGGGGCCGGCGCAGGATGATGATGAACATCACGCCGATCAGGCCGCCGGCCAGGAGAATGAATGTGGCTTCCCAGAAATGGGAGCGCAGGTCGGTCCACAGTCGTTGCCCCCCGACGTTGACGAGAAGAAAAGCAGGGATGGTGAAGATGGCCCCGGCGGCCAGCGCCTCGCCGACCGAAGCGGCCGTGCGGGCGAGGTTCTGCTCGAGCACGCCGCCCCGGTAAAACGGCAGGCGGAACAGCGCCAGGCCGATCACGGCTGCGGGGATGGTGGCGGCCACGGTTTGGCCCGCTTTCATCCCCAGGTAGGCGTTGGCGGCGCCGAAGACAATGGCCATGACCACGCCGGCCAGGACCGCCTTTACCGTGAGCTCCGCCTCGCGGCGCGGCGCGCTCATGCGCCCAGCATCTCCAGGTAGCGGGCTACGGCGCGGATACCGTGAAAGAAGTTGGGCAAGTGAAACTTTTCGTTGGGGGCGTGCAGATTGTCGTCCGGCAGGCCGAAGCCCATCATGACGCTGGGGATGCCGGCGTGCTGGAGAAACGAGCCGACGATGGGGATCGAGCCGCCGGAGCGAATATAAACGGTTTCGACGCCGAAGACTTCGGTCATGGCGGCGGCCGCGGTCTTTAGGTAGCGGTTGTCGGTATCGACCAGCGAAGCGCCGGCCGAGTTGAGCAGGGTGACCCGAGAGCGGACGCCGCGGGGCGTAACCCGCTCGACGTGTGCGGCAAAGAGGCGGAAAGTGTCCGCGGGGTTCATGTCGGCCACCAGGCGCATGCTGATCTTGGCCGTGGCGCGCGCGGGGATCACCGTCTTGCTGCCTTCCCCGATGAAGCCGCCGCGGATGCCGTGGACCTCGAGCGTGGGTCGCGCCCACGTGCGCTCGAAGACGGAGAAGCCCGGCTCGCCGACCAGCTCCGCGACCCCCATCTCCTTTTCGCGGTATTGCTTTTCGTCGAACGGCAGCCGGGACCAGGCGTCGAGTTCGGCCTTCGTAGGTGGCCGGACCCGGTCGTAGAAGCCGGGGATCTGGATGCGGCCGTCGCGGTCTTTCAGGCCGGTGATGATTTCGGCCATAGCTTGCAGCGGATTAGGCGCCACGCCGCCATAGACGCCGGAATGCAAGTCGTGATCGGCGGCGACCACTTCCACTTCGGTGTAAACAATGCCCCGCAGCCCGATGCACAGGGTCGGCAGGCCGGGCGCAAACATCTCGGTGTCGCAGATTAGCGCGGCGTCGGCCCCCAGGTTGCGACCCTGCGCGCGGATGTAGCTCTCGATGTGCTGCCCGCTGATCTCCTCCTCCCCTTCGATCAGGAACTTCACGTTGACGGGAAGCGCGCCGTGGGTTTGGAGCAGCCCCTCGACGGCCTTCATGAGGAGGTAGGTCTGGCCCTTGTCGTCGGAGGCGCCCCGCGCAAAGATGTCCTCGCCGCGGATGGTCGGCTCGAAGGGCGGCGATTTCCACTCCTCGAGTGGGTCGGGCGGCTGGACGTCGTAGTGGCCGTAGATGAGCAGGGTCGGCTTGCCAGGGGCGTTGAGCCATTCAGCGTAAACGAGCGGGTTGCCCTCGCCCTCAATCAGGTGGACGTTCCGCAGGCCGGCGTAGTTCAGCTCTGACGCGACAAACTCGGCCGCCCGGCGGATATCTGGCTTGTGCTCGGGCAAGGTGCTAATGCTGGGAATGCGGAGGAAGGTTTGAAGGCCCTGGAGAAACGTGGGGCCGTTCGCTTCGAAGTAAGTGTCTGAATTGGGCACGTGAAAATGGTACCAGCACCCGGCCGGCTGAGACAATTCCAAACGGCGATAATGGAGTCGTGAGTGAATTGGTGAGCCTTGAAACGATTGAGCAGGCTCGCGAGCGGCTGTGCCCTTACCTTGTCCCGACGCCGCTGGTGCTTTCCGCGCCGCTGACGCGGGCCGCGGGGCGGAAGGTTTGGCTGAAACTAGAGACCCAGCAGCCGACCGGCTCCTTCAAGATCCGGCCGGCGCTAAACGGGGCGCTGGCGCATCTGGAGGAATGCCGTCGGCATGGAGTGGTCGCTTCCTCCTCGGGCAACTTTGCCCAGGCGGTGACTTATGCCTCGCGTGAGCTGAGGCTCGACGCGCAGATCGTGATGATGCGCAACTCTTCGCCTTACAAGATCGCCCAGACCGAGGCGCTGGGGGCGAAGGTCGTGCTGTGCGGGAACACTTTCGAAGAGCGCTGGGAAACCACTTACCGCCTGGTTCGGGAAACAGGCCGCGTGCTCCTCCATCCCTACGATTCGCTGGAAACGATCGCCGGAGACGGCACTCTGGGGCTCGAGTTGCTGGCGCAATTGGCGGGGGATTTTACGGCCGTGGTTCCGGTGAGCGGCGGAGGGCTGATCGGGGGCATCGCGACGGCTCTCAAGCTGCGCCGACCCGGTTGTCTGGTGGTCGGCGCGCAGCCGGAGGAGAACGGGTCCATGTTTCGGTCGCTCGAAGCAGGCCGGCGCGTCAATGTCGGCCCGGTGCGGACGATAGCCGACGCCCTGGTGGCGTCCACGCCAGGCGAGCGGGCCTTCGAGATCGCGCGTCAGAAAGTGGATCAGGTCGTGCTGGTCGCCGAAGAGGAGATCGTCAGGGCGGTGCGGCGGCTGGCCGTGGAGCAGAAGATCGTCGCTGAGCCCGGGGGCGCGGTGGGCGTCGCGGCGCTGCTGGCGGGCAAGCTCCGGGCCGGCGCGGGAGATGTGGTGTGCATCATCAGCGGAGGCAACATCCCGGGGCTGGCGCTGGCGCGCTTATTGGAAGGGGTTTAGGGCGGGAAGCCAAATTACAGCTCGGGGTAGCGGGCGCGAATGCTGTTGAGCTCCGCATCGGATACTTCCAGAAAAATCCGGACCAGGCGGGGATCGAACTGGGTTCCACTGCCTTTCAATATCTCCCGGCGGGCGGCGTCAAAGCCTTGCGCCCGGCGATAGGGGCGATCGTAAGTGATCGCATCCAGCGTGTCTACGATGCTGAACAGCCGGGCGAATAAAGGAATTTCTTCGCCGCGCAGGCCGTGCGGATAGCCCGTACCGTCGTAGCGCTCATGATGGGCATAAACCACCTGTACCGCTTCCTGCATTTGGGGCAAGGCGGCCAGCAGCTCGAAACCGATGCTGGGATGCGTGCGCATCACCTCCCACTCGCGCTCATCGAGCGGTTCGGGCTTCAGCAGGACATTGCGCGGCACGGCGATCTTACCGATGTCGTGCAGCATGGCGCCGAGCTCCAGGTCCCTGAGCTGGCAGGGCAAAAGGCCGCACCGCCGGCCCAGGAGCCCGGCATAAGCCGCCACGCGCAAGGAATGCTGCATTGTTTCATAGCGCTTGAAACCCAGGGCCTGAAACAGTTCGATGGCGGGCTCCATGTGCGCGGCGCCATGCTGATCCGGCAGGGATTTGGTTTCGTAGCTGCGAAGGAACTTCCGCAGGGCCCGCTCGACGGCGTCCCGCCCCGGCTGCGCCTTGGGATGGATGTGCTTGGCCACCAGCGAGAGAACCTCGGCGGGACCGGCCGGTTTGAATAGATAGTCGGCAGCGCCGGCCTTCACAGCTTCGAGAGCGATGGCCATTTCATAGATGCCGGAAATCAGGATGACAGGGGTGCCTGGGGAGATGGCGTGCACCCGCTTCATCAGTTCCAGGCCGTCCATGCCAGGCATGTAGATGTCGGTAAGAACCAGGTCCGGCGGCGGGCTGTTCTCGCTCAGGTAGGCCAGGGCGGCGCGGCTCTCGGCGAAACATTTGCACAGGTAGCCGTCTAGCGTGAGCACATCGGAAAGGTAGTTCCGGACCGGCTCCTCGTCGTCAATGACTACGACCCTGCCCCCAGTGGGCGCCAGTGGCTGCAAGTTCATTCCCTATGGCGGAGGGGCCCCCCGCAGCGGCTTGACTACGCCAAGAGTTCTTATCGGCACGTTGGCCCCAGTTCTTGAACCCGGCCTTGGTGTATATTGATGTTTCTCCAGCCACAGGGAGATCGGAATGCAAACCAGCAAGAGCTATCGACCGTCGAAGGAGTTTTCCCGCAAGGCTCACGTGCGCGGCATGGCCGCCTACCGTAAGCTCTACCAGGAAGCGCAGGAGCATCCGGAGGAGTTCTGGGGAGGGGTGGCCGAGCGGGAGATCCACTGGTTTGAGAAGTGGAACCACGTCTTCGAGTGGAACCCGCCTTTTGTGAAATGGTTCGTCGGCGCCAAGACCAACATTGCCCACAACTGCCTGGATCGCCACCTGGCCACGTGGCGGAAAAATAAGGTCGCCATCCTGTGGGAGGGGGAGCCCGGCGAGCAGCAGGCACTGAGCTACCAGGAACTCCATCGCCGCGTCTGCCGATTCGGTAACGTGCTGCGGGGGCTGGGACTCAAGACCGGCGATGCCGCGATCATCTACATGCCGATGATTCCCGAGCTGCCCATAGCGATGCTGGCCTGCGCGCGGCTGGGGATCACGCACAGCGTGGTGTTTGGCGGCTTTTCTGCCGAGGCGCTGAAGGCCCGCATCCAGGACCTGGAAGCCAAGGTCGTTATCACTGCCGACGGCGGCTACCGGCGCGGGCGGGAGGTTCAGCTCAAGGCGGCGGCCGACGAGGCCCTCCAGGAATGCCCTACCGTAAAGGACGTGGTCGTTTTCCGGCGCACGGGCGGGGAAATCCATATGCAGCCGGACCGCGACCACTGGTGGCACGAGCTGGATCAGGCAGCTTCGGAGACCTGCCCGGCCGAGGTTCTGGATTCGGAAACGCCGCTGTTCGTCCTTTACACCTCCGGCACCACCGGCAAGCCCAAGGGCATCGTCCACACCACGGGAGGTTACATGGTGATGGTGGCGGCTACTATGAAATGGGTTTTCGACCTGCGTGACGAAGACATCAGGA
>JACQDG010000211.1 GCA_016201185.1 Acidobacteriota bacterium
CAGGTCGTCGGCGTCACCGGCGCTGTTGAGGCGGGCCACCACCTGGCCTCGGACCGTTTCCAGCACCAAAACCACTCCCGGTTTGCGGCAGCCGATGAACAGCCGGTGATCGGCCTCATCGAGCGCCATAGGAAAATTTTCGGCTGCTTGTGGCACCGGCCACTTTGCCGCCACGACGCGCTTCTCCCGATCGACCACGGCGACGTGGCCCGCCGTGGGGACATTGACGAAAATCCTTGGACTGTATTTCTCCAGTTGGAAAGATTCCGGGTGGCCCTCGAGCTTAATGTCGCCCAGGCGCTGGCCGGTCGCGGCGTCCAGTATGCCGAGCGCACCCTTGCCATAGCCCACATAAAGCCGCTTCGAGACAGCGTCGTAACGGACGTTGTCGGCATCATCCGGTAGCTGTACAACGTTCAAAGGACGGAAAGACCTTCCATCAAAGTACCGGCAGGCGCCATCGCCGCCGTTGGCCACGACAATTTTTTCCAACTCGAAAAGGTACACCAGGCCCTGCGGCTCGTTAAGCCCTCTGATGGTGTAAATCCGCCTGCCCGGGCCCAGGTCCAGGACCTCCACCGTGTTGTTCTCCAAAGCCGCCACGAACAGCCGTTGGTTGCCGAGGTCTACGGTCATATGATCGATCCGGCCCTCGACCTTCGGCAGCGGGATCGTCCGCTCGAGCTCCAACGGCCCCGACTGCGAAGACTGTGCCATGGCCGAAATGGTGAACCAGGCAACCACAAAAATGCTGCGGGGCGCTTTCATCTCCTGCTCCTGCCAGCTAGCCATGGAATATACCCCTTGCGGGCGGCCAGCTCGCCGAGGTTTGCGAGAAGCGCCAGCGCGAGCAGGCCGGGCCACAGCTCTAGAGTGGTGGTCACGGCGCGGTTGCCCGCGTCGAAAACCTGGCGGGGCGTGGGGTTGAAGCGCCCGCCGGTAGATTCGGCGATCTGGCGCAGCAGCTCGGCGTTGCAGCCGTACTCAGTAAGTTCGGTCTCTTCGCGGTAAAAGCCGACTTCGGGGAATTTCGCCCAGTCTCCAGCCGGCCGGAAGCGGAACAAACCCTGGCGGTTTCCGATTGTTGCCCGGGCCTCGTAAGTCAGGGCCGCCACGCGCTTCAGCGGCACTGCCTTGCGGAGATTCTCCGGCCCCACGATAAGAAGCTCGGCCGGTGCGGCGCTCTCCGGGCCTGTAACTCGGCTGGCCTGAAGACGGTAGCGCACCACAATCTCATTGTTGGCGCTGTCCAGCTCAGCCGTGGCTTCGGTCGTGGGAGCCCGCGGCAGCAGGTCGCGCAGCAGGTTAGCCCACAGCCGGTCGTAACCGGGCCATCCGATCCAGTTGGCGGCCCAGCGGGCCTTCACATCGGAGGCGAACACCGCCGCGCGCCCTAGCCCGTACTGCCAGCGCGTCAGCAGAGGCTCCTTGCCGTCCACTCTCAAAATCGTCTCAGCCTGCGGCTTGGCGATGAACTTCAAGTACCCTAGCAGGGGCGGGGCTTTCTCCATCCCCACCCCTTCCATGATCTCCACGTCGCGCACCACGGCGGCCTGTACCGGTTTCTCCACCGCCGAGGTGCCGGTGTGCTCCATCACGTCTCTCAGCAGCAACTGCTGCAGCCCTTCCACATCCAGCAAGAAATAAGATTTGCCGCTAGCCAGGGTGGCGACTTTTTCCAGGTAATTCCGGTTCACGTCCTGGCCCAACCCCACCGTCGAAATGGTGACCTTGTTGGCCGCCGCCTCCCGAGCCAGCGCCATGCTGTCGCCTTCCTCGGAAATGCCGTCGGTGAGCAGTACGATGTGCCGGTAAGCCGCCTTGGTCCGCCGGATCTGCCGGTACGCCTCGTTTAGGGCCGGGGCGATCTGGGTGCCGCCGTCCGGCATGATGCCGGAAATCAGCTTCTTGATCAGCGCCGGATTGTCCGCCTTGCGGATCGGCACGGCCCACTGGAAGGAGTTGTCGAAAATCAGCACGCCCACCTGATCGATGGGCCGCAGGTTCTGCACCACGCCGATGGCCGACAGGCGGGCCAGCTCGATCTTTTTCCCCTCCATCGAGGAGGACTTGTCCACGATCAGCACCACCGCGGTTCCTTCCGGCGTGCGCGGTGGGGCTATCTTGGCCGGCAGCATCCGTTCGATCGGGTCCTCTTCCTGCTTGTTTTCCACATAGATGTTTTTTTCCCCGGCTACCAGCGCGAACCCGCCTCCTTCGCGCACATAATCCTCGATCTTCTTCTTTCTCTCGATGGGCCAGGAGGCGATGTCGTAGTTCACGAACATCACTACCTGGAATTCGTCCAGCTCGGGGGGCAACGCCCCGGAAGACTCCACCACGTCGAAGCGGGCCGAATCGAGCACTTGGCGCAGGTGACGGTTGGCTTCCACCGGCTCCTTGGAGATCAGTAGCAGCCGCGGCCGCCGCATCGACAGCACCCGGTCGAAACGGATCCGGCCAAGCTCCGGCGAAGAGATCTCGCCGCTCACCGGCGTGGCCCCTTCGGTGTCCAGTTGCGCCCGCACCCGCAGGGTGTTGGCCCCAGGGACCAGGTTCACCTGAGCGCGGCCGATTGTCTTTCCTTCGGCCGTAATCTCCACGCTGGCTGTCGAGGCGCGCGGGCTCGCCGCCACCGCCTCGATGTGGAACTTCTCTCCGGTAAAGGCCTGGGCCGGCAACGCCAGCGACTCCAGCCGCAGCGCCGGCGGCTTCGCCCCATCCAGCGGATAGGTATCGATCGGAATCCCCAGCAGCCGCGCCTGGTGCAGGGACCTTTCCACGCTGCCCTGGTTCTCCCGGCCGTCGGAGACTAGCAGCACGCGCGGAACGCGCCCTTCGGGTAAGGCCCCGATCGCGTTGCGGATGGCGCGCTCGAGATTCGTGGAGCGGCCTTCGCTGCGCAGCTCGAGCCGCCCCTTGCTTTCCTCGGGTCGCAGGTCGCGTGTGTCGCCGGAGAAGGGAATCACCCGCAGCGCATGCCGGCCCCGCTCGCCGCTCAGCCGGGCGATCCATGCCGATTCCTTCCTCAGATCCTCCTGCGGCACGCTCGCCGACGTGTCTGCGAGAACGTTCACGGCCACCCGTTTTTCGTAAACGCTGAGCCGAGGTTGCGCCAGGGCGGCGATCACCAGCGCGGCCATCAGGACTTTCAGCGCCAGCCCGCCGCGGCGGGCGGTCCGCGTCCACTCCCGGGCGCCCCAGGCCGCTGCCGCCACGAGTCCCAGAAAAAACCATGGGTGGACGAAGGTCATGACCGGACCTCCTCCGCCACCGACGCGGGTTGCTCCTGGTTTATTGCCGCTGCCTCCGGCTCCCGCCGTCCAGCCGCCGCAGCCACCACCGGATTCCGCCCGAACCACATCCACTCCGCCGCGAGCCCCAGCGCCCCGGCCAGCGCCAGCCACGGCCAGAGGTCCCGGTTCAGCGGCATGGCGGGAGCCGGCGGTGGAATGCCTCGCCGCGCGCCCGACGGCGGGCTCCACTGGCTGTCTCCCAGTTCCGGCAGAGTCAGCGAATAGACCACCTCTTGCTCCGGCAGCGTCACCCGCACCGTCCCCGCCTGCCCGACGAAGAACCGCAACCGGTCTTCCACCAGCGTAAACGGCAGCGCCGGCATCTTTGCCGAGCCCACCATCACCTGCTCTCGCCGCGTTCCGGCCGGCGTCGCGAGCTCCACCAGCCCGGGTGTTCCGGCGCTGATTTCCGCCAGCCGGAACAGGTCGGGAGAGACCCAGTGCGCCAGGTTGGCAAACAGCAGGGGAATCGCCAGGTGGTTAGCCATGCTCCCCTCAAGCGGATGAAAACCGAATACCACCTTCTTGTGCTCCCCCGCCTGCGAAGCCAGTAAGACCGGACCCGCCTCCGTCTCGGCCACCACTTCGTCTCCGCGTCCTGCCGCCAAAACGGCGGAGCTTTCCACCTCCAGGTCCCTGTTGTGCAGCCCGGCAGTGAGCGGATGCGTGACATTCCATCGCCGGACGTGGATCTTCCGCCGCGTGCGGGCCGCCGGTGATATCCAAACCGCGTCCGCATCGGGAGTCACGGCGGGAGTAAATCCATCCAGGATCACCAAACGCCCCGGCGCGCCCTGGGGTCTGTACTCGCCCGGCTGGTGAAACTCCGGGCCCAGAAACACGCTCGCCGTCAGCAGCGGCCGCCACAACGCCGGTTTGGAAGTGAAGACTTGTATCTTCAGCGGGGCAAGCGCCGGCAGCTCGATGGCTGCCCGATTGTCGGTCCGATACTCATCCCGTGAATCGAGGACCGCTTCGAGCGCGCCGGCCTTCGCCGAGCGGAGACGAAAGCTCGCTTCCGCCGCGGCCCCCGGGCCGAGCTGCAAAGTCCGCGAGCCGACTCGCGTCCCGGCAAACGTCACCGTCACGGGGACCCGGCGCGCCGCCGGGCCGTAATTGAACGCCCCGAGGTCGATCTCCCACTCCAGCAGATCGGCCGGCAGGCGTCGCGCCGCAAGCTTGCGGATGCCGCAGTCATTGGACTCGTGACCCACCAGAATGGCCCGTAGGTTGGACAGCTCGAGTGCCGCTACCTGCTCCAGGTCCGTGCGCTGCGCCCGGCCGCTGCCGACCACCGCAATTTCCCCTGGCTTGGAAGACGAAAGTCGCTGCGCGCTGCGGGCGAACTCCAGCGCCGCTGTCAGGTCTAGGGCGGAGGATCCGGCGCGCGAGGAGCGGATCGCCGCCTGGAGCTCCGCGCGGTTCCGCGTGAAGGTCGTCACCGGAGTGGGAAGCGCGTCGGCCCGCACCAGCATGACCCGGTCCTGCCCCGGCACGGCCCGCAGATAATCGAGCGCCCGCCGCCGCGCTGTTTCCATCAATGCCGTCCGCCCATCGGCAACGGAGTTCATCCAGGCCGACGTTTCCAGGATGAGCACATGATCCCGCGCCGCTTCTGACCGCCGGCCCAGGTGCAATTCCGCGATCGCCAGCAACAGCAAGGCAAAACAGATCAGTTGCAGCAGCAGGGACCACGGCTGCTGGATCTTCTTCCGGCGGATGAAGACGAGCGACGAGGAAGGCCGGCGGAAGAAGCGGAGGGTGGAGACGATCTGACGCCGCCGCGCGCGGTCGTACAAATACAGGGCGACCACGGCGGTTGCTGCTGGCAGAAGAACCGCCAAGAACTCTACCAGGCTGAGATTCAGCAGCGCCATTACCGCAACCCCATTCCCCCGGAGGCCACCAGCGACCCGAAGATGGCGTTCTCCAACGGGGAGCTGGTCATCAACGATACGTACCGGCCGCGGTTGCGGAGCGCCAGCCGCTCCATCTCCGCGCAAAACTCATCGTAGGCGGCCGCATGCTCCTCCACCGCCCGCCGGTCGACTTCCATCCGCTGCGCCTCGCCCGACTCGGCGTCCACCAGCTCCAGTTCGCCGCGCCAGGACGGCCTTCGATCATCCTCGCCAGCCACGTGCACCAACAGCAGCTCGTGGCCGAAATCGGCCATTTGCTGCAGCGGCCCTTCGCACCCCGCCTCGTCCAGGAAATCCGACAGCACCACGGCCAGCCCTCGCGCCGGATTGCCGGAGATGAATTGCCTCACCACCGCCCGAAAGTTGGAACGCCCGCCGGTTTCGAGTTCCGTGAGGAATTCGAGCGCCGGGGCCACGCGGTGCCGCCCGCCCTGCGCCGTGTAGCCCTCGGGCAGCCTGTCGGAAAACGGCTGCAGGACGATCGTGTCCAGCCTCACGAGCCCCACGTAACACAGCATCCCCGCGAGCCGGCAGGCGTAAGTGAACTTCGCATCGCCCGGCGGGGTTCCGCCCGTCCCGCAGGCCATCGATTCGCTGGTGTCCACAAAGATGCGCACCGGCACCCGGGGCTCGACCTGAAACATCTTAAGAAAAAGACGTTCCAGCCGCATGTAGGCGTGCCAGTTCACGCCGCGCAAGTCATCGCCGATGTGGAAATGCCGGTGATCCAGGAACTCCTGGCCCGGCCCGGGGAAGCGGGAGGGATTGTGGCCCCCGAAAAGCCCGATGAACGACTTTTGCCACCGCAGCGCCAGCCGCTCCAGCCGTTCCAGCGTCTGGCGTTCCAGCAGGGGCTTAGGCAGCCGCATGGCAGGCTCTTACTTGGCGACCGCGCTGACCGGCAAGGTCGCCAGGATTTCTGAGAGGATGGCGTCGGCCGTTTTTCCCTCGGCGTGGGCGTCGAAGTTCAGGATGATGCGGTGGCGCAGGCAGGGGAGCGACAGCGCTTTCAAGTCCTCGATGCTCGTGTTCCAGCGGCCGCGCATCAGCGCCATCACCCGCCCGCTCTGCACCAGCGCCTGCGCCCCGCGTGGCGAGCTGCCGTAGCGGATATACCGCGTGGCGAGCGGATGGGACTCGGCCCTCTCGGGCTGCGTGGCCAGCACCAGTTGCGTCGGGAAATCCCGCACGTGCGGCGCCACCAGCACTTGCCGGGCCGCCCGCCGGATATTCAGGATCTGCTCCCGGTCCACCACCCGATGGATCTGCGGCTGCTCCGCCGCCATCGTCCGCTCAACGATGGTTTCCAGCTCCGCCCGGCTCGGATAGCCGACCAGGATCTTCATAAGGAACCGGTCGAGCTGCGCCTCCGGGAGCGGGTAAGTGCCTTCCATCTCGAGCGGGTTCTGCGTGGCCATCACCAGGAAGGGCTCTTCCAGCTCGTGGCTCGTGTTGCCACTGGTCACTTGGCGTTCCTGCATGGCCTCGAGCAGCGCCGATTGCGTCTTGGGCGTCGCCCGGTTGATCTCGTCGGCCAGCACCAGGTGGGCGAAGATCGGGCCGGGCTGGAAGCGCAGGCTCTTGGTCCCCCGCTCGTCGGTCTCCATCATGAGGCTGCCCACGATGTCGGCCGGCATCAGGTCCGGCGTGAACTGGATTCGTGAATACTTCAACTGCAGCGCGCGGCTCAGGGTGCGAAGCAGGGTTGTCTTCCCCAGGCCCGGCACGCCTTCCAGCAGTACATGCCCGCCGGCCAGCAAGGCGATCAGCACCCCGTCCACCACATTCCGGTGGCCCACGATGATCTTGCCGATCTCCTGCCGCACCAGGTCGATCTGCGGGAAAACCTGCTCCATGGAATCTGGGGAGGGCACGGGTCTCCTGAGGCTTATTTCTTTTCTGTTTGCCGTATTTTGTTGAAGTATTCCTTGATATAGGGTTGCAGCGCCAGCGGAATCTCGTCCCGGCTGACCTCGCCGCCCGCTTCGCCGTGGCGAGCCTGTTTCTGTGACTCCGGCGTGCGCAGCACCTGCTTGCCCGCCTGCGCCTCCACCGTCACCTCGCCGGTGATGTTAGCGGCCCTCTTGCCAAACAGCTCGGTCAGCTTCCCCAGCGCCTCCTGCTGCTGCGCCTCGCGCAACTCTTTGTCCCCTTCCTGGTTGCCCGCTCCGGACCCGGAAGCTTTCTTGTTGCCGCTCTCGGCGCCATGGCCGGCCTTGGCCATGGAGGAATCTTGCCCGGTCCCATCCTCGGAGGCGCTCTCATTTCCCTCGCCGTCTCCGGATGCGTTCTGCGCGCCTGGCTGTGGCTGGCCCTGGCCGGAGCGTCCCGTGGCCTCGCCCTCCTGCTGCTCCTTATCTGCGGCCGCGCCCATGGCCGTCTGCTGGCCGCGCGCCGAGGAAGGCGCCTTCTGCTGCATCTTGGACAGCATCTGGCTCATCGCTTCCCGCAGCTTGGCCAGCAAGCTGCTTGAGGCATCCTGCGATTTCTTTCCACCCTCGGCCTTGCCGCCCGCCTCGGCGTCCTGGCCCGGCTTGGCCTCCGCCTTCTGCATTCCGGACTGCGCTTCTCGCTCCAGGAACTCCTCATAGGACTGGATGGGATCATTCTCACCGCGCGGTCCCAGTGCTTCGCCAGCCTGCGCCTGCTCGCCTTCCGGATCGTCTTGGCCGCGACTCTGGCTTTCCTTCCGGGCAGCGGCCCGGTTTTCTGCTGCATCGGCCGTCTGGCTTCGCCCGGGGTCGGATTCTCCCGGCTGGCGGGCGCCGCGCTGCATCATTTCCTGTCCTTGCAGGGGTAAGCTCTTGGTGCGATGGGAAGCAGTCTCTCGCGCCGCCTGCTCCTTGTCCTGCCCGCGCTCCCGCTCGGATGGATTGCCGTCAACCGTAGGCCAGAGTAGCCGCGACAGCGGCTGCTCCATCCGCAATGGCTTTTCCAGAAAATAGCGCAAGGCAAACAGAGTCGAGGCCAACAGGAAAACCGCGGCCAGCGCGCAAGCCGACCGCGGCATGGTCAAGGGGAAAGCGGCTTCCAAGTTCGAGCGGGTCGCCAGGCGTGACGCCGCCCGGCGCTGCTCGCGGGGCGTCGGCTCCTGGGAATCCAGGAAGTAAATGGCGGTCGAGATCTGATCCGCGGTGGCCAGCTTCAGGTCGACCACTTGTGCGACTTGATACAGGTCCGGCCGCCGTTTCCACAGCCGCCAGCCCACCACCGCCACCCCGGCCGCGGCAAACAGCGTCAGCAGCGGCCAGGCGAACCAGCCACGCCCCAGCAGGAGCAACAGTGTGGGACCGCACAAGGCCACCGTGCCGCCCAGAGCGGCCTCCCGCAAGGCAAGATTCGCCACGAAGCGGCCTCGAGCCCGCGCGACTGCGGCCGTCAGTTGCCTGCCTTCCGGGTTCTCCGGCGTCACGCTGCCTTCTCCTACACGGCCATTATAGCGGCTCATGCTTCCAGAGATGGTTTCCGCAAGCCTCTGGAACCAAAAATTTTACGAATCTTCTACATTCTACTCCGGCCCAGGCGGCAAAAAAACATTTAGTTGGTATTTTGTTGGATGCGCCCCGCCCGCAACCATCCCTCCCGGACAGCCTTCGCCGCCGCGTCCGTCCCGCGAACCTCCTCGATCCGGTAAACCGTGCGGCGCTCGAACTTCGGTGTCGCCCGGAAGGTCTTGGTCTCGCCGCGGCTTTCCACGGCCAGGGTGATCTTCGACCCGGGTTTCAGGCGCAGGGCCTGCAGTTCGTCTGTGAGGGGCCGCTTCAAAGGCCGGCCGTTGATGGAGACCAGCCGGTCTCCAGCCCGCAGTCCCGCTTTTTCCCCTGGGCCGTTCGGCGTCACGTCGGCGATCACCGGGCCCCGTCCAGGCGCGCGCGACATCTCGATCCCCAAAGTTGGCCGCATCTCGCTGCTAGGGGTCAGGCGGTAGCCGGCATAACTTAGAAAGTGGCCCCAGTCGACGGGCTCCGCACGGCGAACCAGCCGGTCGAAAACCTCCTTCAGGTCGTGGCCAGCTGCCTGGCTCGCCAGCCGCTCAATGGCCGCTGTGTCTTCAAAATACCTGCCCTTCTGCGCATACTCGGCGTTCAGCCGGTGCATCACGTCGTCCAGACTGGCGCGGTTTCCGGAATCATGCCGGATGACCAGGTCCAGCAGATAGCCGGCCAGCTCGCCCTTCAGGTAATAGGAGATGCTGCGCGCCGGCCGCCCGTAAGCCGGATAGCGCTCCAGCCACGCCGAGATCGACGACTCCTCGGCCGATTGCGTCAGGTGCGCCGGAATCTCGTCGTGGCGGGTGATCTCTTCTCCCAGCCGATGGAGGAAGGCATCCCGGCTCTCGAGCCCCGCCTGGAGCTGAATGTATGTTCCGTAGGTAGAGGTCACGCCCTCGCTGAACCACAGCGACGGGGTGATGTTCTCCCCCGTGTAATCGATCGGCTCGAGGGACTGCGGCCGGATCCGCTTGACGTTCCATAGATGGAAGAACTCGTGGGCCGTCACGCCCTGCACATCACAATCGCGGCACGGCGTCCCGGCGTCGATGGCCGTGGAGTTGGCGTGCTCCATGCCGCCGCCGCCCCCCTCACGGAAGTGATAGATGAAGGTGTAGGAGGGGAAGGGAACATCCTGCATGATCTCCGTGGCGGCCTGGACCACTTTGCGGGCCGTCGATTCCAGCCGGCTCATGTCGTAGTCGTCCGGCTGGGCGTCCACCACCACGCGGATCCGCCGGCCGGCCGCCTGAAAGCTCGCTTCAGCGAAAGCGGAAAGCTCGGCCGGCGCGTCCACCAGCTCGTCATAGCTGCGCGCCCGGAAAGCTCCGTCCTGCTCCGGCAGCTCCAGGGCGATTTTCCAGGCTGCCGGCCGGGTGCGGAATGCGACGCTCATCGGTTCCCGCAGCCGACCCACCGGATAAACGAGGAGCTGCGCGAAATTCAGGAATACGTGCCACCGCGAAGCCGAGCATCCGAACGGCCCCGGCGAATCGGCGAAATACCAGTAGCGCACCTGCAACCGCTCGCCCGGCGCAGCTTCAACTCGCCACCGCGATGGAGAAACCAAGCGAACCGGAAGCTTTTCCCCGCTCGCCCGCTTCGCCTCAAACCCCATTACATATTGCGCGAAATCCCGGATCTGGTAGGTCGCGTTCCACACCGGCAACTGGAAGTCGCAATCAGCTTTCAGGCATTCCGTTTCAGCCGTGATCAGGAGGGTGCGCGAAGCCGCTTGACCCAGGTCGATTTCGTAGCGGGTGTCCGCCAGCGCGACAGCGGACCACAGCAGAAGCAGCAGGAGCCGGCGCATTTCTCAGCTACTATACCAGCAGGCCAAGCCTCAGTCCGATGAGCCCCGCCAGTAGTACTCCCCCCGCGCCGTGATCTCCGCCGGCCCGCGCAGCACAATCTCATCCCGCCATTCCAACTCCAACTCGCCGGCCTCGGTGATTACCCGCACGGGGCTTTCCGCCCGCCCGGCTAAAATCGCCGCAGCCATGGCGCCCGTAGATCCGGTTCCCGAGCTCATCGTCGGCCCCGCGCCGCGCTCGTAGAAGCGCACCTCGACGGTGTGGGAATCGAGCACCCGAACGAACGACACGTTGGTGCGCCGGGGGAAGCGCGGATGCGACTCGATTTCCCGGCCGAGCGACCGCCAATCAAAATCGAGGTCGTCCACCAGCACGGCGCATTGCGGGTTGCCCACATCGAGGATGTTCACCGGCCACGTCCCCATGGACGTTTCCAGCGCATAGTTCAGATCTTCCGCCGAGTAGCGCGGCCGCCCCATGCCCATTTCCAGGCGGAAACGGTTCCCGGCGCGCTCCAGCATCCTCAGGCGCTTGACCCCCGCGCCGGTCTCAATCTCCACGCTTTCGCCGGCGTGGCCTTCCGCGATCAGAAGTGCGGCCGCGCAGCGTGTTCCGTTGCCGGAAAGCTCCGCTTCGCTGCCGTCAGAGTTGAACAAGCGAATGCGGGCGGGTCCGGTAAAGACGATCAGCCCGTCGGCGCCCACGCCGCGGTGGCGGTCGCATATGGCTCTGGCCAGAACGGGCCAATCGGCTTCTGGCACGGCCTCCAGCTCGCGCGTCAGCAAGAAATCGTTGCCCGCTCCGTGGGCCTTGGTGAAAGCAACGTTCATCGCTTTTTCCGATAAACTTCGATAACAGGCTCCTGCTCCGCTGAAAAGGCCGCCACGCGGTCGCACACAGAGGCGTATCGGCGGGGATTGGAAAGGTTGAAGGAAATTTCGTCGCCCGCCAGCGCCACTACCCACCTCTCGTGCAGATATAAGTCGGGGCGCGTAACGGCAAGCTGCCATTCAACCCCGTTGCCCTCGTACAGCTCGGTCGCTTCGCGGGTCCAGGTCCGGCGGCCTCGGGAGTTGGCTTCCGACTCTTTCCAGCACACCCACGCTTGGGGCGTAGGGTGCAGGACCCAGCCGCCCAGCCCGAGCGCGAGAATCGCGGTGGCCAGGGCGACGCGCAGGAACTCTTTCGGCCACAGACCGACCAGCAAGCCCGCCCCGGCCGCGCAAGCGGGTAGGGCTGCCAGCGCGTACCGTGTGTTGTAGAACGAGTAAGGATAAAGCGAGGGAATAAATATCGGCGTGCCGCCGGAGTGCAGGCTGATAACGTAAAAAAGTATTGGCAATGCCAGCAACGGCAGCGGCCGGGTCGCCTTACGCAGTAAGGCCAATACTGTCCCCAGCGCCATCCACGCCACCGGTCGCCCCAGCGCCGTCTCCAAGGCCCGCCGGTAATAGAGCCAGGCGGTGCGAAAGTCGTGATCCCCTGGATAGCGGCCCAGTCCCTTGGCCAGAGCGCGCTCATAAATCGCCCGGGCGGAATGCGGGCCGCGGTAGAACTCCAGCGCGTCATTGTAGGAGTAATAGTTATGGCCCAGCCAGTAGAGATGGCCCAGCGAAGCCACTGCCAGAAACAGCATCGCCACGCGCCGAGACCCGGCCAGCAAGAAATACAAGGCAAAGAAGGGGATCAGGAACCAGCCGTCAT
>JACQDG010000212.1 GCA_016201185.1 Acidobacteriota bacterium
CCGGGGATTAGCACTCTCCCCTGCTCGTCCAGGGCGGCTTCCGCTCCATAGTGGTTGGCGCAGAACAAAAACTTGCGTTTCAGCTTGTCGAACTGCGGCGCTTGCGATAAAGTCTCTTCCATCCGCTCCCAGTCGCTAAGCGGGTAGATGTGGACGATTTCGCCGGTAAAGCTGGTCACGAAATACGCCGAATCGGCCCCGTATTTCTCGTCGAGCCGCTGCTTGACCAGGGTCGGCAGCTTGAGCCTGCCCTTGTCGTCGACCTTGACCGTAAACGTGCCCCGAAACATGCCAATCGCCCAATTCGACCGAAGAGCCAGCCGATTTTTACTCCATTATGACCCAACTTCGGCCATATCTCGCCCTTTACTCCCACATACTTTGCAGCAAATCCGTGCGCAAGTCAACAAAAAAATTGAAGAAAGTTGAAGGGAGTCAGCGGGTTACGGCTCCGCGCAGGGATCACAAGCCGTGGGGGCGGCTGGAGGCCAAAACCCTCTATACAGGGGGATCCCAGCGCCTACTGGCCCGCGGACCAGGGCGGGGTGACCCCGTTCATGCGAGCGTAAGCTATGGACTGGCCCAGGTGCTCTCTAAGGTGCCCCAGGATGTCTATGAAAATCCCGCGCACGGTCGTCTCCGTGCCGAAGAACTTCACCGCGCGATTCAGGTCGGCCTCCGACATGCCGTGTGCAACCTTTCGTACCTCGTCCATGGAGGCCTTCAGGAAGGCGAGAATCTGATCCTTGTCCTTCAGCGTTCCTTCTTTGTCGGCGTTGGCTTTGATCAGTTCCCCCAGTTGGGCCTTGTCTAACGCTTTTGCCGAAACAAAAGTCAGCAGGAGGCGATTCCCATTGGCTATGTGCACGTAGGTTTCGCTTACGGAGCGAACCCCCGGCGCCGGACGCCAGCCGTACTTCTCCTCCGGCATGGCCTTCGCCAGACTCATCACCTTCTCTGCCGCTTCGTCGAAGGGGGGAAAGAATTCCTTTTCGAACGTGCCTTGGGTCGCGGCCTGCGCCAGTAAAGGGATAGACAAGAAAGTTGTAAGGGCCAATGAGCGGACGGTCATGGGAATAGTCTACACGCTCTCCCTCACCGCCGCTGTTTTCTGATAAGCTATTCAATTCGAAGAGGTTGGAGCGCCTATGGCAATCAGTCAGGAATTGTTGGAGATTCTGGTGTGCCCGGCCGACAAGGAGGCGCTGGAGATGAAGCCCGACCAGAGCGGGCTCAAATGCACCAAGTGCCACCGGGTTTACCCCATCAAGGACGACATTCCGATCATGCTGATCGATGAGGCAACGATCGAAGAGTGATCGGCGGCGACCGTCGTCCTGGAGCGGCCGTGGGACCGACTGCTCGAAGGCAATCCTGACGTGACCGGCCTCATAACCCTACAGCCGGACGCCAGGCTGTCCGGGCGCTGGAAAGCGCTGGCCGAGATTCGAAGGCGGCGGCCGAAGCTTTGCCTGAACCTCCACGGCGGCTCGACCAGCGCCTGGCTAACGGCCCTGTCAGGAGCGCGCTGGCGGGCCGGCTTCGCGCACTTCCGCCATGGCGCAGCTTACAACTTGAAAATTCCGCGGGCCCAGGAAATTCTCGGCCTGGCGCCGGGAGCCCCGGTTCACACCGCCCAGCATCTGGCTTCGGCGATGTTTTACCTGGGCGCTCCGGCGGGCGACATCCCGGCTGCAAAACTGTTTGCTGCTGAAACCCCGCGGGCTGGTTCTTACGCCGTTCTGCATATCGGCGCTGGCTATTTCACCAAGCAGTGGCCTGCCGAGCGGTTCGCTGCGCTGGCGCATTGGCTGCGTGGGATGCAAGGTCTGGAGCCTGTGATAGTCGCCAGCCCAGGCCAAGGGGAGCTACTGGCCCCGATCAGGGAGTTCGAAGCGTTCGATGACCTAGCCATCGGCGAGATGATGGCACTCCTCAAGGGCGCCCAGTTGTTCGTGGGCAACGACTCCGGACCGGCGCACGTGGCCGCCGCTTTCGGCGTGCCGTGCGTGGTAATCTTCGGCTCGTCCAATTCACAGGTGTGGTATCCGTGGAAGACTCGCTACCAGGTAGTGGAGACGGAGTGGCCTTGCAAGCCCTGCCCGGGCGACCGGTGCTACGCCTTCGACCAGCCCCGCTGCATTCTTTCGGTGGAGTTTGAGGCAGTCGAGCGGGCGGTGATTGGGGTACTGGCCAGGCAGCCGACTTTTTCCTCATGAGCGACTTCTGGCGTCTTCTCGGTTACGTCCGTCCCTACTGGGCGCGGCTCGCCGCCTCGGTGGTATTGATGGCTGTGGTGGGCTTTTGCCACGCCATGATGGCCCTGCTGGTAGGCCCGATCTTCGATCGCGTTCTGAATCCCGCCTCGCCGGAGACGCCCGTGGCGCTGTTCCGCCTGCCTGGGTTTGAGCGCACTATTTACCTGCAGGACTTTCTGCCGGCCGCCGTGCACAACGTCTGGACCATGGTGGCCATCAGCATCCTGGCGGTTTTCCTGGCCAAGGGAGTTTGCGATTTCTTCGGTAACTATCTGGTGAATTATGTCGGGTTTGCCGCCGTTACCGACCTGCGCAACCACGTCTATTCGAGCGTGCTGCGGCAATCGACGGCTTTTTTCCGGCGGGAGCGAACGGGACGGTTGATGTCGTCGATTCTAAATGACGTGGACAAGATCCAGGTGGGCGCCTCCCACATCCTGGCCGATTTCCTGCGGCAGAGTTGTGTGCTGCTGGGGCTGCTGTTCGTGGTGCTGAGGACCGACTGGGTGCTGGCGGCGGTGAGCCTGACGCTGCTGCCGTTCGTGCTGGTGCCCACGGCCCGTATCGGCCGGCGAATCCGCAGCATCTCGCGTTCGGCCCAGGACAGCGTGGCCGAGATGAACCAGATCCTCGAAGAGACCATCACCGGGCATTCCATCGTGAAGGCCTTCGGCATGGAGGCTTTCGAGATCCGCCGCTTCAGCCAGAGCGCCGCCCGCATGTTCCGGCGCAACCTGCGATATGTGCGGCAGCAGGCCCTTGCCTCCCCCATCATCGAGATGTTCGGCGCCCTCACCATCGTCGGACTGCTCACCTACGCCCGCACTCAGATCAAAGCCGACCGGATGACCGCCGGACAGTTCACCAGCTTCGTCATCGCCCTGCTGATGATGTACGAGCCGGTGAAGCGGCTCAATGGCATTCATAATATCTTCCAGCAGGCCCTAGGGGCGTCCCAGCGGGTGTTCGAGTACCTCGTGCACGAGCAGGAGGTGAAGGAGAGGCCGGGGGCGCCCGCCTTGAAGCCGTTTTCCCGCTCGATCGAATTCGATCACGTCAGCTTCCGCTACCCGGACTCGAAGAACGGGCTGGTGCTTGACGGCATCGACCTGTGCGTGAACGCCGGTGAAGTGGTGGCCATCGTGGGCACAAGCGGCGCGGGCAAGACCACCCTGGTCAGCCTGCTGCCCCGCTTCTTCGACCCCACCGCCGGCTCGATCCGCATCGACGGGCAGGACATTGGCGAAGTCAGCATCCGGAGCCTGCGGGAGCAGATCGGTCTGGTGACCCAGGAGACTTTCTTGTTCGACGATACGGCGGCCAACAACATCTCCTACGGGCGGCCGGACCTGCCGCGGGCGGCGATCGAGGCAGCGGCGTGGGCGGCCCTGGCGGCGGACTTCATCGCCGAGCTGCCCCAGGGCTACGACACCATCATTGGCGAGCGCGGCCAGCGGCTGAGCGGCGGCCAGCGCCAGCGGATCGCCATTGCCCGGGCGATCCTCAAGAACGCGCCCATCCTGATCCTGGACGAGGCTACCTCGCACCTCGACACCGAATCGGAAGTGCTGGTGCAGCGAGCTCTGGCCAACCTGATGGAGGGCCGCACGGTGATCGTCATCGCTCACCGGCTCTCGACCATCCGGCGGGCGGACAAGATCGTGGTGATCGAGGGCGGTCGGATCGCCGAGATCGGCCGGCACGAAACGTTGCTCCAGAACGGCGGCCTGTACCGCCGCCTGCATGAGCTGCAATTCCAGGCCTAGGAGGCTCGTCCAACAACCGTGCCCCGCAGCATGACCGGCTTTGCCCGTGTTCAGACCGAGACCCCGGATTTCTCCCTGACTGTCAGCCTCAAAAGCGTGAACCACCGCTCTCTCGACATACAAATGCGGCTGCCGGCCGAACTGGAAGCCTACGAGCTGGTAGCCCGGCAGGCGATTAAGAAGAAGGTGGCCCGTGGTTACGTGCAAGTAAGCGCCGGTCTGGAGCTGCGGGGGCAGGCCGCAGTTCAGGTCAAGCGGCCGCTGGTGGAGGCATATCTGGAGGCTTACCGCGAGCTGGCGCGCGAACACGGCAT
>JACQDG010000216.1 GCA_016201185.1 Acidobacteriota bacterium
ACTGCTGAAATAGGAAGAGCCGATCAAGTCCCGCGCTGAATTCATCGCTTCAGCCTTGCGGGCCAGTTGACCACGACGGTGATGGGCGAAGGGGTTGAGGCCTGCTCGACCGGTACGATGACGAGGAAGCGCTGGCCGTCGGCGGTGATGTCCCAGGCAGAGTTATTGGGTAACTCGAAAAGCATCTTGGGAAAGCCGGCCTCGAAGGTGGAACCAGCCTTCACTTCCACGGCCATTATTTTGTTGTTTTCTGTGTAGAAAAGCTCTTTGCCGTCGCCTCTCCATCGGGGATCTGCACCGCCGTTGGTGGAGACTTGCCACTTGGCGCCTGAGCGAGAGGCCCCGGAGGGCGCCCCTGTAAATGGCTGGACGTACACCTCCGATCTCCCGATCTCATTCGAGGCGTACGCGATCCACCGCCCATCCGGTGAAAAGTGAGCGCCCAATTCGTCAAACTCCGTCTGCAAGAAAGGGAAGGGCTTGCGCTCGCCCGGGGCGCCCCCCGGGCCCGGCAGGATCCATACGTCCCCTCTTGTCTTCGACCCGCCAACGCTGTCATACGCGATGAACCGCCCATCCCACGACCAATCAGTGGGCCATTTGTTATCGCTCGACTTCCACAGAGGTTCTTCGTTGCCGAGGCCGCTCGACGGCTTTTCATACAGGTTCCAATTGCCGTCACGATTGGAAGCGAAGACAATCATCCGGCCCCCACCCGGAGACCAGACCGGACCGCCGTCGTTGGCGGGATCGAAGGTGAATCGCGAGACCCCACCGCGCGCCAGCTCCAGTAGCCAGATGTCGCCGTTTCCGGTCTGAGGGTCATTGCGCTGAACGGCGACTCGCTTTCCGTCAGGTGAAAGCGCCAGAGCGAAGTTCTGGCTGGGCGGGCCAACCGTTCCAAGCGGTTTGCCCCCACGATCGAACCATACCAACTGCGTGTTGAAGAGGGCTGCGCTGGGCCGGAAGGCCAGTACCCCGTTCGCCGAGACGGAGAAGAAAGCTGTGCTGGTGGGACTGGGGTTCGTCACCTTCTCGGCGAGGGGAAGGGGCTCGCCTGATAATTGAAGGCGATCCGGGTCGAACCACTGGGCCAGCAGGGTTCCTTCCCGGACGAAGAGCACGTAGCCCTTTTGGCCGTTGAGGCCCGGAGCGTAGGCCGCCATCCAGTGGCTGGCTACCAGGAACTTGCGATCCTTAGAATCCAAGGAACCAACATAAATTCCGTTATTCTTAAGCCGCTCGACGAAAAAGGCCAGATAGAGGAAGCGGCGGCCATCCGGCAAGAACTGGGGGTACGCATGAAAATCTTCTTGGCGGGATTGGTCGATGGCGGTGACCGGCGTTGCCGGGCCGCCCTCCGCCGAGACGCGATACAGAGGGCCCGGCCGAGTGGGGGAAAAGACAATCACTCCTTCGCGGCTCCAGGCGCCGTGAGAAGCGAATCCTGGGGCATCGCATAGAGTCTGAGCGGGCCCGCCGGAGGCGTCGATTTTCTTCAGTTTCCCCTGGGCGAAAAACGCGATGAACCTGCTATCAGGTGACCAGAAGGGCTGATCGGCGCCTTCCGTTCCGGGCAGCGGCTGGGCGGTGAGGGAATCCAGGCGGCGGATCCAGAGAGAAGGCCCACTTCCCGGAGTAGAGACGATCAGGGCCAGGCGCATCCCGTCGGGCGAGATGGCCAGCGATTCGCCGAGGGTGGCCTTATCAGGTGGGGAAACGGAAAAGCGAATGGGCCGGGCTTCCGGCGGTGACTCGCGGAAATGCACGACGGCGAGGGCCAGAGCGGCGAGGGCAGTGAGGGCGAACAGTGCCCAGGGCAGGCGAGACACGGGGGCAGCGGGACGCGAGGACGGGGAGACTGCGCTGCCTCCTTCGACGATCCACTGCAATTCCCGCTTCAGGTCGTGGGCGCTCTGCCAGCGCTCCTCGGGATCTTTCGCTAGGCATGTCTTCACTACGCGATCCAGCGCCGGCGGGCTCATCGGTTGCAGAAAAGAGATCGGTGGAGGGTCGTGTTCCAGAATCGCTGCCATTAAGCTCGGCGCGCTCCTGCTCGAAGCGTCGCAGCCGGTCCGGGTCTTTTGTGAATTCCGCCGGCAGGACCTTTACGGCTACTTCGCGCCCGAGGCCGGGCCGCGTGTCTTTCGCCCGGTACACCTCGCCCATGCCGCCCTTGCCGATGGGGCTAAGGACCTCGTAGGGACCCAGCTTGGTTCCGGCTGAGAGTGTCATCGCTTCAGCTCGGCCGCCCAGTTGACCACGACGGTAATCGGCGAGGAGACGGCGGCTTTCTGCACCGGCAGGACGACGATGAAGCGCTGGCCGTCGGCGGTCACGTCGTACACGGAGTAGAGGAGGATGTCTCCCGGACCCCTGTGGGTGTCGAAAAGCGCGCGGGGTGGGCCGGCATCAAATGCCGCCCCGCCTCTCACGTCCACCGCCATGATTTTGCCGTCGGGAGCAATGTAGAACAGCTCTCTCCCGTCGCGCCGCCACCGGGGCCGTGTCCCCCCGTTAGCCGAGACGAGCCACTTGCCGCCGCTTGCTGTGCTCCCTGGGTCGCCCGAAAAAGTCCGGACGTAGACCTCAAATTTCTTTGACTCATCCGAAGCGTATGCCAGCCATCGGCCGTCGGGTGAGAAGGCCGCCTGCACCGTGTTGAACTCCGTCTGCAAATAGGGGAAAGGCTTGCGCTCCGCAGCGGCCCCGTCCGGTTTTGGCAGCACCCACAGTTCGGCCCTCTGCTTATGATTGAACTGCAAGTAGACGATGAAACGCCCATCGCGGGACCAATCCCATGGCCCTTTGGTTAGACTCGACTCCAGAAGCAGTTCCTCGCTGCCCGCGCCGCTCGCGGCTTTCTGATAGAGATTCCAGGTCCCCGTTCGACTGGACGTGAAGACGATTCGGCTGCCATCGGGCGACCAGACCGGCTGGCCGTCTCCGCTGGGATCAAAAGTGAACTGCGAGGCCGACTCGCGGGAGAGATCAAAAAACCAAATATCGTAATTAATTCCTTCCTCCCGCATCACGGCCAGCCGTTTCTCATCAGGCGAGAGCTTGAGAACATCGAAGTAGGGGCCGGGTTGGCCGACCGAGCCCAGGCGTTTGCCGGCCCGGTCATACCAGACCATCTGGTTGTTTCGAAAAGGGGAGAGGCTGTTGGAGTAAGCAAGCACGCCGTTTTCCGAGAGGGAGAAGGGTCTCGTGGCTGCCGGACTGGGGTCGCCGCTCTGCTCGGCGACCCGAACCGGATCACCGGCCAGTTCCAGTTTCCGCGGATCGAACGGTTGGGCCATCAGCGCGTTGCCGCGCCAGAAAAGAAGATGACCTGTCTTTGCGCCGGGAGGCGCGGCATAGGCTGCCTTCCAGTCGGTGCTGAGCAATCGCCTGCGCGCTTCGAAGCCGGTCTGGTTCAAGCTGGCCGCAAAGAGACCTACGCCTGTTCCGCCACTACTCTCGCTCAGGTAAAGAAAGTGGCGGCCGTCGGGCAAGAATTGGGGCCAGCCTTGAGCGACCTCTCCGCGCGAAGCGTCTAGAGGGGTTACCGGAGCGGCTGCGCCGCCTTCCGCCGAAACACGGTAGAGCGAGCCAGGGGCGGCGGAGAAGAGAATAACCCCGTCGCGGCTCCAGGCGCTCGCGGCGAAAGCACTCGGCGCATCACAGATAATTTGGACTGGCCCGCCGGAGACCTCGATCTTCTTAAGCTTGCCCTGAGCAAAAAAACCGATGAACCGGCCGTTCGGCGACCAGCAAGGGTACGATGCGCCCTCTGTTCCTGCCAGCGGCTGGACGGTGAGGGAATCGAGCGGGCGCACCCAAAGCTGGGGCGGGGTGTTGGGCGCGGAGGCGGTAAAGGCAAGCCGACGGCCGTCGGGCGAAATAGCCGGGGCGTTGTCGGCAAAACTCGTCTTCTCGGGCGGAAAAATCTGGAAGCGGATGGGAGCTTGGGCGGTTTGCGGGCGCAAGAAATAACCAAAGACAAACGCCAAGGCGGCCAGGACCACAACTGCCGCCGCCCAGGCCAGCCGCTCGCGGGCCTTTGTGGGCGTCACGACTGGCGTGGCCACGCCCGCCTGCGCGCCCCCCGCAGCGATCCATTCGAGCTCCAACATTACATCGTGCGCCGTCTGCCGCCGCGCGTCGGGATCCTTCGCCAGGCAGGTCCTCACCACGTGATCCAGGGCCGGTGGGGTCAATGGTTGGATAGTCGAAATGGGAGGTGGGTCGTGCTCCAGGATCGCTGCCATGACGCTTGGCGCACTCTTGCCCTCGAACGCCTTCCGGCCTGTCGCCATCTCGTAAAGCACCGCGCCGAAGGCGAAGATATCCGTGCGGGCGTCGGTCGGCTTGCCCTCCAACTGCTCGGGGGCCATGTATTGCAGGGTGCCGAGGATGGTGCCCTTCTCGGTCAGCGTCTCGGCCGCCGTGGGCATGGCGGCCACCGCCGACTGCCCCGTCGCGCCCTCGCGCAGCTTCGCCAAACCGAAGTCGAGCAACTTGGCCCCGGCCTTGGTCAGCATGATGTTGCCAGGCTTCAGGTCGCGGTGGGAGACGCCCTTGCCGTGCGCCTGCGCCAGGGCGTCCGCGATTTCGATGGCAAAGCGCAGGACCTGATCGAGCGGGAGAGGGCCTTTCTTCAACCGGGAGGCCAGGGTCTCGCCCTCCAGGTACTCCATCACCAGGAAGTCGATGCCGTCCTGCTGGCCGACATCGTAGAGGGCGCAGATGTGGGGATGATTCAGGCTCGACACCGCGCGTGCTTCGCGCTCGAAGCGCTGCTTAAACTCAGGGTTCTGAGCCAGGTGCGCCGGCAGGACCTTCACGGCGACTGTGCGGTCGAGGCGCGTGTCGGTGGCGCGGTAGACGTCACCCATCCCACCGACGCCGAGGGGGGCGAGGATTTCGTATGGCCCGAGGCGAGTTCCGGGGGCAAGCGCCACG
>JACQDG010000217.1 GCA_016201185.1 Acidobacteriota bacterium
ACGACCTGGCCCGGCTCGCCGATGACACTTTGGCGCTGCTTGCACCCGAAACGCCTGTAATTGCGCGCATGGAAACCCTGCGCCGGGCCGCACTCTATGCGCAGAAAGATCCGCGAGTTGCCGACGAGCTCGAGTCGCGGCTGATGGCCCGCGTCCTCGATGCCGCGGCCAAGGGGAATGCCGATGCCCTGGTCTGGTTCGACGCCGGCTATCTGGCGGAGTCCTACAAGCAGGCAACCTTGATGAGCCCGAAGTCTCGTCCCGCGCCCGGGCTCAACGGCTATACTTGGGTGAGCAAGGCCCTGGCCCTTCGCGGCAACGACCCCGAAATGCAGTTCGCTGCCGCACTGATTACGGTTTACGACGTTTCGCTGCGCGGCAAGCGCCCGAACCACGAGGCCCATCTTCAGAAAGCCGTGGCCGGGGCGAAAGAGGGCTCGCTGCTGGCGAGGAACCTCGTAGATCACTTCGCCTCTCGGGGCAACACGCTGGCCGCCCTGCGTGCCAGATTCTCTGTCACCTCCAACTGAAACGGCGACCACGCCCGATACCCGACGCCAGCTTGGGCGGGGATGAACCCTGATAAGATAACCCTGCGTTCGCATCGCCCGCCCATGGTCCCCTCCGACGATCGCCCCTTGGCAACCTGGCGCGACTGGAAGCGGTTGGCGGCGATCAGCCTCGGATACCTGTCTGCCGCGATCTGGCCGCGCCGCTGGGACGGCTGGCTGATTGACCGGATGGCGTCTTTGTTCCTCCTCTTTGCAGTCGAGAAAGTGAAACAACTGGCGAATTTGATGGGACAGGTTCTAGGCCCGGCCGCGACCGGCTGTGACCTGCTGCAGGCCGCTCGCCACCACTATTACATGCGCCTCGAGGACGCCTGGGGGCGGATTCGTGACCTCCACCCGCAGGGCTGGGAACCGCAAGTGGAAGCAGAAGGTCTCGAACATGTGCGGCAGGGCCTGGCGGCGGGCCGTGGCGTGATCCTGTGGGGCATGTTCTTCTGCGGATCCACGGTGACCAAGGCGGCGCTGTGGCGGGCCGGCATTCGCTTGGTGCACCTGAGCCGCGCCGATCACGGCGCCCCTTCTCTCACCCGCCTCGGCCTGGGAGTAGCCGCGGCGCTTTACTGCCGCGCGGAAACCCGTTATCTGGACCGGCGCATCGTCATTCCGTTGGAAGGCTCGCCGGCCTACCTGCGGGAGTTGATGAACTTGCTGGACTCGAACGTCTGCCTTTCCATCGCTGGCGAGATCGCGGGAAAGCCGAGCGTTTGTGCAAGGCTGTTTGGCGGGGCGGCGCGGTTCGCGACCGGTGCTCCCGTGCTGGCTTGGAAGAAGCAATCCGCTTTGCTCACCTGCTATGTTGTCCGGGAAGGCCGCCGGCGCTACCGCGTGGTGATTGAGGCGCCCATCGCGACGGATCGGACTTTGCCCCGGGACGAATTCGTTGAGGCCGCCGTAGAGCAATTCGCCCGGCGCCTGGAGGATCACATTGCGCGGCATCCCGCCGACTGGCAGGGCTGGCACATGGCCGATCGGATATCGGACCTAACGGATCCCTTCCCGGCCGGCGCGGCGCGGCGCGAATCCCTCTCGTTATGAAGCAGAAGCTCCTGCCCTTGCTCGGCTTTCTCCTGCTCGCCTCCGTCTACCTGGTCTACTGGAACGACGCCGAGTACGTGGTCGACGACTGGCTGCACTTCGATTTTTATCGCCAAGCCGAGGGCGCGGGCCTGCGCGAGCACCTTCATGTGCTGAAGCTGCTGTTCGATAACCAGCTTTACCGCGGGGTTCAGGTGTTCTGGCTGAGCCACTGGATCAACTGTTTTCTTGTGTGGATCTTCGGCTATGCGCCGAAAATCGCCTTTGGCCTGATGGTCTTGTTGCACGCGCTGAGTGCCTGGCTCTTTTATCTGCTGCTGGCGCGGCTGGGTGTGAACCGGCGAATCGCGTTCCTGGCGGGCGCCGGACTGGTCTTAATCCCCACGGCCCACGGTCCGCTGTTCTGGCCCCTGAACTGTTCGTTTTTCGTCTGGCCGATGTTCTTCCTGGTGATTTATCTGCTCCAGGCCCTGCAGGTCCTGGAGGAGGACCGGCTGCGGAGAGGCGCGGCCGTCAAGCTGGTTCTGCTGACCTTGCTGACCCTGTTCGCCGGCTCTCCGGCCTTTGCCCTTCTGGTGCTGTCGCTGCCCTGGATGGCCTGGTGTTTTTTCGGCCGGCAAAGGATCAGGATGGCTTTGCCGGTGACGGCTTTGAACTGGGCCGTCGTGGCAATCGCGTTGCTGCTTTATCCGCCGCTGCAAGGTCATAACCGCCCGCCGAAACAACTGCGGGAGCAGCGCTACTTCTACACTTACGAAAAGTTTTCGGTCAACCTGAGCGTCACGCGCATGCATCTGGTGAACCTGACCGGGCTAACCACTAGGTCTTACTACCATGTTCTGCGCTCGCCTTCGCCGGCCGTCGTCGGCCTGCTGGTGGCCCTGCTGGTTTTCCTGATGGCCTGGCGCATCGATCCCTCGCCGGGCCCCTCCCGTCTGTTTCGCGCCGGCATTTTCGCCGCAGGAATGTGGGTGTTGGCCTATCTTCCCATCATGTTTCTCCATACGAAAACCTTGCGCCACTACTACACCTTCAGCCCGTTCCTGTCATTGCTGGTGGTATTGCCGGCAGGGGTGGGCCTCACGAGCAATTCCGGCCGCGCGTGGGGCGTCGCCTGGGGCGCCGTGCTCTGTGGCTACTTCGCTGCCTGTACCGTGGCGGAAACCCGTCAATGCTGGATTCCACAGTCCCGCCACACGCAACTGGTTAAGCATGCCCTGGCCGGATTGAAGAATCTGAGTCCGGGTGAGTGGGTGATCGTTCCTGGAGTTCCCCTGGTCGTGGGTACAGCGCCGTATTTCTCGATCGGCGGCGCTCCGTATGACGCTCTGTTCGCCAAGTACGTGACCGGTGTGCCGAACCTAAAGTTCGCCCGCGAGATCGTGCTGGAAAACGGCCGGCTGCGCTTCTTCCACCGTTACTTCATGAAGGACACCAGCCCGGAGGAACTGCACCGTTCCCATGTCCTCGCCCCCGACCCCGACGGCGGCTATTCCGCGCGCCGTTACGTGGCCTACGAGCGAGAGCCGGACCGCTTCCAGTTGCTTCCGCTGAAAGGTTCCGATCCCCCCGCCTCCGGCGGCGGCCTGCTTACCCGCGACCAGCTCCGCCCGCTGGAAAAGGAGATTCAATTCCCCAAGCCCTTCCAGCACGGCCACATCGAGTACTTGCACTACTGAGCCGGCCGGGACGCGCGGGGAGGCAGCCTCTACAGCAGCTTCGCGAACTTGTGCCACAAATCCACGCCGTTTCGGTAAGTGAAGTAGACGGCAATCAGAACCAGGAAGGTGATGACGGCGTTTACGAACCACCCGTTCCTGTAGGGGCCCATCAGGTTCTTGTCATTGGTAATCATCAGAAGGCACAGCGCCAGGATGGGAATCAGCGCCACCACCAGCGAGCTCACCGCCAGCACCAGCCACACCGGGCTTACGCCCGTGAACAGGATGTAGAGTGGTGAGAAGGACCAGAACGCCACAGACCACCGGAAGATGGGGTCCTTCTTTGCTTCTTCCTTCCCAGCGGCGCTCGTGGGCCTCTTCAGCCGGGGAATAAAGTTGCGGCAGATGTCCCGCACCATTAGTCCGTAGCCCGTTGTTCCACCGATAAAGCCGTTGAAGGCCGCCGCCCACAGCCCCAGGGCGAAACAGATCCGTCCCGGAAGGCCCAGTGTTTGGGTGAAGATGCGCATCAGGTCTCCCGTGCTCTGGAGTTTCGCTCCCAGCGGATGTACTGTACCCGCGGCGGCAACCTGCAGCATTGCCCCCATCAGAAACATGCATCCCACGCTGACAGCCAGATCGAAACGCTGTTGCCGCAAGCAGGAGACACCCCTCCAGCCCCTCTCGCGAATAAAGTAGGAATAGGTCAGATTGGTCATGGACCCCGCTTCCGTGCCGATGAAAGCGGTGAGCAGGAGCACGACGTCGTAAAAGCCCTGGGTCTTGGGAAAGCTGGGAACCAGGACGCCCCGCAGAATTGCGGCCGGCTGGGGATGGGAGAGCAGAGCCGCCGCCACCAAGGCCGCCCCCAGGAGGCCGATCAGGAATTTACATGACCGCTCGATGGCCGGATACCCGCCCCAGAACATCATGGCGAACGCCAGGCAGGTAAAGAAAACAGACCAGATGGCGGCGCTATAGGGGGTGGGGAGGTGAAGCAGGAGATCCGCCGATGTGCCCATCAGCACAACCTTATAGAGATTCGTGATGTGCCGCGAAAGAATTGCCGCCGACAGCACGATCCACACGATCCAGTTGCCCAGCCGGCCGTAACCCTGGAGCACGCTCTCGCCCGTTACCAGGACGTACCTGGCCGTGGCGTTCACCCAGACGTAGCGCAGCAGCAGCGTCAGCGCCAGCGCCCACAGCAGGGCATAGCCATATCTGGCCCCGGCGGCGGCGTTGGAGACGATGTCCCCGGTCCCCACCACTGTCAGCACGAAAACAAGCCCGGGGCCGATGGAACTCCACCCGGCCCGTCGCGGCGGAGCGGTCTCGGCAATGGAAGTTTCTGTTCTTGCCTCGATCATGAATCGGCGGCCTTACCAGCCGCCTGCCGCGGGCCGGCTTTCTTAAGGATGTGCAGGGGCAGAATCTTGAAGGCGCCGGTTGCGTAGGGCTCGCGGCGTGCGATCTCCAGCACTCGCCCGTCGCGCCAGACGTCCGCCATCATTCGACCGCCGGGGTAAGAGCGTAACACACGGAGCACCTCCGCCAGAACTTCTTTTTCGTTTACCGCCCCCACTCTCGGACTCACCACCAGGCGGACCTTCGTCAGGCCGTCCTGCTCCTCTTCGACGAACTGGTAATCGGTGGGGTGCCCGCCGAACCGCCCCGGCAGGATCTCCTCCACCAGGGAAATCAGCTCCGTTCCCAGGAAGCTCATCCCCGCGCTGGTCAGCTTCTCATAGCTCCGGATGTCATGAATGTGCCGGGAAAACCCCAGCCCGCCCAGGACACAGCCGCACTGCCGGTCCTCCAGGACCCCGTAGTCATCGCTCTCGATGTTCAGCATGATCTTCGGGCAGCTTGGCAGCAGAGTGCTGTAAATCAGAGCCCCCACGCAAATCCCGCTCGAACCGACCTGCTTCTGCCGCTGGATCGCCGCTACCTTGTCCGTCATCAAGTGGACGTCATCGAGCGACCCGGGATCGCCGCAGGCCAGGCCGATGACGCCAATCTCCGTCATCGAATAATGGCCGGCGGCCCGGCACCCCATTTCGGCAATGATCCGCGCCTTGGCCGGAGTATAGGGCTCGCCGCCGAAGCGGAAGAAGGTTCCCGAGATGTCCAGGCCCAGCTCCTTGGCAGCACGACATATCAGGACCCCGGAGCTCGCCGGCGTATCCATCACGGCCGGCGTCCCTCCCTTCTTTTTCTCCGCCAGCCACCGCGCGATCCGCCAGGCCTCCGCTGGGGGCACGTGCTCTGGGACGGGCAGCGGCGTTCTCCCCCACAGCCGGCTGCCACAGAGGCTGTAAACGGTGAACACATCGGATTTCCAGTTCTCCGGTCTTTCGGCCAGCCGGCGCGGGGTGAACCACTTTTCCACCGGCCTGCCCAGCCTGGCGTAGCGCAACACGAGCTTCATGCCGGCGGCGCCCGGAAGAATTTCGCGCCACTCCGCTAGGGGCCTCCCTTCCAAGTTGAACGCTTGGAGGAAGAAATGATAGTAAGCGGCCTCGTGAGTTAGGAGGTCGAAGTCAATCAGGATGCGCCTCCGCACACCACTTGATCCTCCGGTCGCGGCTTCGTAGTGCCGGGCCAGCAGCGGATTGTCAAAATCGTTTGCGCCCACCGGCAGATGCAGCCCCGCTCGCTCGATCGGCTTGCGACCCTTAAATTCGTCGAGCGTGACGTACACGCCCCGGTCGTAGAGTTTCTCCAGGGTGGTTTCGATGCCCGTCGCCCGCACCATTTGGGCAATGTCGGAAAACTCGACGCCGGCGCGGGTCAGCAGGTTTCGATACGGGCTGCGGGGATTGGTAAAGATCCCTCTCTCCAGAATCTGCAGGAACGTCTCCTGCCTCGCCCGGAGCTGATTCTCGATGCGCCGCCGGCACTCTTCGGGGCTCAGCGTCTGCTGGAGGTACGCGCGCAAGCCCCCGGCATATCTTGTAAAAGTCCTCAGCTCGTCGAACATGGCGGATGGAGCCGGGCTCAGTAGCCGTTCACCCGACGCGTCAAACTCATCAGGAAGTCGTGGATCCTCGTCCCCTCGGCGTACAGGGGATCGATGG
>JACQDG010000012.1 GCA_016201185.1 Acidobacteriota bacterium
AGCTCGGCGCAAATGCTCAGCTACGAGCTGAGCCTGAGCATGGGAGTGGTCGGCGCGCTGCTGCTTTCCGGCAGCCTGAGCCTGCGACATATTGTCGACGCCCAGGCGGGCTACTACTGGGGTTTTCTGCCGCGCTGGAACTTGTTTCAAGGGCCGTGGCCGCAGTTGATCGGGTTCCTGATTTATCTCACGGCGGCCTTCGCGGAAACCAACCGCATTCCGTTCGACCTGCCGGAGGCGGAGAACGAACTAGTAGCCGGCTTCCACACGGAATACGGCAGCATGAAATTCGCCATGTTCTTCATGGCCGAATACGCCAACATGATCACGGTCTCGTGCCTGGCGACGGTGCTTTTCCTGGGCGGGTGGCGGCCGCCGCTGCCAGAAAGCTGGGGCATCAATTTTGTTCCTGTCCTGGCCGGCGCGCTGGCGGCGGGGTTGCTGTTTTCCCACAGCGGAGCAGCGTTCGCGGGGAAACAGCGGAAGAGCATGCAGGTTTTCGGGGTGATCGCGGTGGCGGCGGGAGCGGGCTTCCTGCTGCCCGGCGTGCGGGAGGCGCTGGCGCCGCTGTTCTGGTTTGTGGGGAAGAGCGGATTCCTCCTTTTCCTGTACATTTGGGTGCGCGGAACGTTGCCGCGCTTCCGCTACGACCAGTTAATGAATTTCGGCTGGAAGTTCCTGTTTCCCGTGGCGGTGGCCAACGTGCTGGTGACAGGTTTGCTGGTGGCTTTGCAGGAGTAAGCGGCTTTCTATGGACATTTTCCTCTTCCTGACTTTCGCCCTGCTGGCGGTGGGCTGCGCGATCAACCTGCTGGTGCAGCGCCACCCGATCTCGAGCGCCCTGTCGCTGATCGGGGTGTTGGGCTCGCTGGCCGTGCTGTACCTGCTGTTGGGGGCGGAATTCATCGCCGCCATCCAGGTGATTGTCTACGCCGGGGCGATCATGGTGCTGTTCGTTTTCGTGATCATGCTGCTGAACGCCGGCGAGGAAGAGCGCACCAAGAGGTCCCGGCTCGCGCGGTTTCTGGGGTTTCCGCTGTTTGCCGTGCTGCTCGCGCAGATCGGCCACGTCGTGTACCGGCATTTCGGCGCGGCCCCGCCGGTGGAGTTCGGGCGGTTCATGGGATCGACCGAAACGCTCGGCCGGGCGCTGTTCCGCGACTATGTGCTGCCCTTCGAAGTCACTTCCGTGCTGATCCTGGTGGCGATCGTGGGGGCGGTGGTGCTGGCGCACAAGGAGATATAGACGACCGTGGTTCCGCTTTCCTGGTACCTGGTTCTGAGCGCCGTGCTGTTCGGGCTGGGAGTGGCGGGCTTCCTGTTCAAGCGCAACATCATCACCATCTTCATGTCGATTGAGCTGATGCTGAACGCCGTGAACCTGAGTTTCGTGGCGTTTTCTTACTACTGGCGGCAGATCGCCGGGCAAATTTTTGTCTTCTTCGTGATTGTAGTGGCGGCGGCGGAGGCGGCCGTGGGGCTGGCCATCATTATTGTCGTATTTCGCAACCGTCAGACGCTGAACGTGGACGACCTGGAGGCGATGAAGTTTTGACAGGCGCGCTGCACCTCTGGCTGATTCCCGCTCTTCCCCTGGCCGGGTTTCTGATCAACGGGCTGGCCGGCCGCCGGCTTTCCAAGGGCGCCATCAACGCTGTGGCGCTCGGAAGCGTCACGCTGGCCTTCCTGTGGGCACTGCGCGTGTTCGCCGCCGCGCATGGATTCACCGAGCCGCACGTCGAGAGCTACTTCACCTGGATCGAGAGCGGTCCGCTGAGCGTGGCGTTTTCGTTTTACCTCGACCGGCTGACCCTGGTGATACTGCTGGTGGTGACCGGCGTGGGGATGATCATCCATTTCTACTCGGTCGGGTACATGGCCCACGAAGGCGGCTACTACCGTTTTTTCGCCTTCCTGAACCTGTTCATGTTTTTCATGCTGCTGCTGGTGCTGGCCTCGAGCTTCCTGCTGATGTTCGTGGGTTGGGAAGGCGTGGGGCTCTGCAGCTACCTGCTGATCGGCTTCTGGTTCCGGCGGCAGAGCGCCACCGACGCCGGCAACAAGGCGTTCATCGTCAACCGCATCGGCGACTTCGGCTTTTCGCTGGGGATGTTCCTGATCTTCCTCACTTTCGGGTCGTTCGATTTCGAGACCGTCTTCGCCAAGGCGACCGCGGTTGAGCCGGCGACGCTGACGATCATCGCGCTGCTGCTGTTTGTCGGGGCGACGGGCAAATCGGCGCAGATGCCGCTTTACGTCTGGCTGCCGGACGCGATGGAAGGCCCCACGCCCGTTTCAGCGCTAATCCACGCGGCGACGATGGTGACGGCCGGCGTTTACATGGTGGCGCGAGCGGGGCCGATCTTTACGCGATCACCTCTCCTCGCCGCCGGCAGCGTGATCCACGCCCTGAGCGGCCAGCAGGATATGCGGCGCATGGGAGGGTTGGCGAAACGGATCCCTGTAACGGCCGCGACTTTCGTTATAGGCGCGCTGGCCATCGCCGGGGTTCCGCCCTTCGCGGGGTTCTTCAGCAAGGACGAAATTCTGCTGCACGCTTACCAGCGCGCACCCGTTCTGTACGCCGTCGGAACACTGACGGCGTTTCTGACCGCGTTCTATGTTTTCCGCGCCGTGTTCCTGACATTCTACGGGGCTTCGAGGGTAAACGCAGAGGCGGAGCACCACGTGCACGAGTCGCCGGCGGTGATGCTGGTTCCGCTGGTGATTCTGGCGGCGCTCTCCGTGGTGGGCGGCTGGGTATCGCTGAGCCAGTGGCTGTTTCCGGTGAAGACGGAGATGGGGCAAGGACTGGAGTTGACCTTGATGGGAATATCGGCGGCGGCCGGTCTGGCAGGGATCGCGCTGGCCTATTGGATCTACATCGCGCGGCCGCAACTGAGCCAGAAGATGGCCGAGGCGGCCGGGGCGCTCTACCGGCTGGTTAGCAACAAGTACTACGTCGATGAGATTTACGGCGCGGTGGTCGTGCGGCCGGCCCTGGCCGTCTCCACCCATTTCCTGTGGAAGGTGATGGACGCCGGGGTTATCGACGGCGCGGTGAACCAGGTGGGCCGGCAGTCGGCCGGCGTGGGCGACTGGTTGCGGCGCATGCAGTCCGGTAACCTTCGCAGCTACGCCGGGTGGGTGGTGCTGGGGGCGGTGGCCGTCGTGGCCGCTTTGGGGGCGTTCTTCAGCCGTTAGCTCTTTTTCTATATGGCCGCTTTGCTTAACGTCGTGTTGGTGATCCCGCTGGCGGGTTTCCTGATCCTTTTGTTCCTGCCGCGCCACGACCACGGGTTGATCCGCGTGACGGCCCTGTTCTTCACTCTGGCCGCCTTCGCGGCTTCCCTGCCCCTGGCGACGGCGCCCGCGACGCCAGGGTTTCAGTTGGAAACGAACTTTTCCTGGATCGACAATCCGCCGATTCGTTACCACATCGGGATCGACGGCATCAGCCTGTGGCTGGTGCTGCTGGTGACGTTCCTGATGCCGATCTCGGTGCTGGCTTCCTGGAAGCACATCGAGACGAGGGTGAAGGAATTCTTCCTGTTCCTGCTGCTGCTGGAAGTCGGCATGATCGGCGTCTTCGTGGCGCTGGACCTGTTCCTGTTCTACGTTTTCTGGGAGATCACGCTGGTGCCGATGTATTTCCTGATCGGCGTGTGGGGCCACGAGCGGCGGATTTACGCGGCGGTGAAGTTTTTCCTGTACACGATGGCCGGCTCGGTGCTGATGCTGGCGGCCATCCTCTGGCTGTACAACGCCACGGGAACGTTCGACTTCCCCAGGATGCAGACGCTGATCGCGAACGGGCCGCTGACGCTGGGCCCGGCTCAGGAACTGCTGCTGTTCCTCGCCTTCTTCATCGCTTTTGCCATTAAGGTTCCGCTGTTTCCCCTGCACACTTGGCTGCCTGACGCGCACGTAGAGGCGCCTACGGCGGGTTCCATCCTGCTGGCCGCCGTGCTGCTGAAGATGGGCGCTTACGGCATTCTGCGCTTCTGCCTGACGCTATTTCCGCAGGCCTCGCGCGACCTGGCGCCGGCCGTTTCCATCCTGGCCATCATCGGCATCATTTACGGGGCGCTGGTTTGCCTGGTGCAGCCCAACATGAAGAAGCTGGTGGCGTACTCCTCGGTGAGCCACCTGGGATTCGTGGTGCTGGGGATCTTCAGCTTCACCCAGCTCGGGGCCGACGGGGCGGTATACCAGATGCTGAACCACGGCGTCTCGACCGGGGCGTTGTTTTTGCTGGTAGGGATGATGTACGAGCGGCGGCATTCGCTCGAAATCTCGGCCTACGGCGGAGTAGCCACGCCGGCGCCGGTGCTGGCTACGGTATTCCTGATTACTTCCCTCGCCAGCGCCGGACTGCCCATGCTGAACGGCTTTGTCGGGGAATTCCTGGTGCTCCAGGGGACGGCGGAGGCTGATTTCCGCTACACGGTCCTGGCCGCCACCGGCGTGATCCTGGCCGCCTGGTACCTGCTGTGGCTCTACCAGCGGGTGTTTCTGAATGAAACGCCGCAGGAAGTGGCCACCCACATGAGCGACCTGAGCGGCCGGGAGCTTGCGACCATCGCCGCCCTGGTCGTGATGATGGTGTGGATGGCCTGCTGCCCGAAATTCTGCTGAGCGTCTTCGGCACGCTGGTGATGGTGTCCGACGCGCTAACCGAAGAAAGCCACAAGGATTGGCTCGGGGTGATCTCGCTGGTGGGGATTTACAGCGCTGTGATGGCGGCGCTGATCAGTTACGTCAACCGCGGGACGGCTTTTCACGGCATGATCCTGGTCGACGGCTACGCCACCTTTTTCCGATTGCTGGTATTTGTCATCGGCTTCCTGACCGTGCTGGCCTCTTTCAGCTACTTGAAGCGGGACGGGCTGCCGCAGGGCGAATACTACGCGCTGATCCTGTTCAGCCTGGCCGGCCAGGGGCTGATGGCGGCATCCAGTGAGCTGATCATGATTTTCCTGGGGCTGGAGATTTCCTCCATCTCCACCTACATCCTGGCGGGTTTTCTGCGCCACGACGCCAAGTCGAACGAGTCGGCGCTGAAATATTTCTTCCTGGGCTCGTTTGCCACCGCCTTCCTGCTGTACGGCGTGGCGCTGATTTACGGGGCCACGGGCTCGACCCGGCTGGATGCGATCCGGCTGGCGATCGAGAAGGGCGAGGCCGGCGGAAAGCTCCTGGCCGTGGCGACGGCGCTGATGTTCGTGGGCTTTGCCTTCAAGGTGTCGGCAGCGCCGTTTCAGATCTGGACCCCGGATGTGTACCAGGGAGCGCCGAGCCCGGTGACGGCTTTCCTTTCCACCGGGCCCAAGGCGGCGGCCTTTGCCATCTTCATGCGGGTGTTCTTCACGGCGCTCCCGGATTCGAGCGAGGCCTGGATGTGGCTGCTGTGGATTTCGGCGCTGCTTTCGATGACTATCGGCAACTTCGCAGCGCTCATGCAAACAAACATCAAGCGGCTGCTCGCCTACAGCTCCATCGCCCACGCCGGCTATGTACTGGTGGCGTTCGCATCGCGGACCCGGATCGGGGCCGCCGCCGCCATGTTCTACCTGGCCGCTTACGCCTTCATGAACATCGGCGCCTTCGTGGTGGTGAGCCATTATTCGAGCCGCGGCGAGCGTTACGTGGCAATCGACGATTACGCCGGACTGGGCCACCGCTACCCGTTCCTGGCGGCCTTGGTGACCATCTATCTGCTGTCGCTGATCGGCATCCCGCTCACCGGCGGCTTCTTCGGGAAGTTCTACATCTTCCGCGCCGCGGTGAACGCCGACCTGATCTGGCTCACGGTGCTTGGCCTGCTGAACAGCACCGTTGCTGCTTACTACTACCTGCGCATTTTAGTTGTGATGTACATGCAGGAGCCGAAGGAGAGCACGCCCCTCGATCCGCTGCCGGCAGGCATCGCGGCCACGCTGGTCGTCTCCGCCGCTGCCGTCTTTTACTTGGGAATGTTCCCGGGGCGGGTGCTGGAATTTGCCACCCAGGCGGCGCTGTTTGTGCCGCCTCGATAGTCGCTTGCGTCGGGCTCGAGACAGGCGCTACAGTATTGCCACCTATGGTCGGCGAGACCGTTTCCCATTACCGCATCCTGGAAAAGCTGGGCGGAGGCGGGATGGGTGTGGTGTACAAGGCAGAAGACACCAAGCTGGGCCGCACGGTGGCCCTCAAGTTCCTGCCGCCGGAGCTCTCCCAGGACCGCCAGGCCCTCGAACGTTTCCAGCGCGAGGCCCGCGCCGCCTCGGCGCTCAACCATCCCAACATCTGCACCATTTACGACATCGATGAGCACGAGGGCCGACCGTTCATCGCCATGGAATTGCTCGAAGGCCAGACGCTCAAGCACGCCATCGGCGGCGCGCCGTTCGACACGGTGAAGCTGGTGGAGCTGGCGATTCAGATCGCGGACGCGCTGGAAGCGGCTCACGCCAAGGGCATCGTGCACCGGGACATCAAGCCGGCAAACATTTTTGTCACGCGGCGCGGCCCGGCTAAGTTGCTCGATTTCGGCCTGGCTAAACTGGCCCCGGAACGAGGGGGCGCGGAGGAAGAAGCCGTCGCCGCGGCCCTGCCGACCGTCACGCGCGAGGAGCTTCTGACGAGCCCCGGCGTGGCCATCGGCACGGTGGCTTACATGTCGCCTGAACAGGCCCGCGGCGAGAAGCTCGATGCCCGGACGGACCTGTTTTCCGTGGGCGCGGTGCTTTATGAGATGGCGACGGGCCGCATGGCCTTCCCCGGCCCCACCACGGCGACTATCTTCGACGCAATCCTCAACAAAGCGCCGGCGCCGCCCTCTCGCCTGAATCCCGATCTGCCGGCGCAACTCGAGCAGATCATCAGCAACGCGCTCGAGAAGGACCGCGACCTTCGCTACCAGCACGCCTCCGACCTGCTGGCCGAGCTGAAGCGGCTGAAACGGAACCTGGAGTCTGGGCGGTCGGGCGCGGTGAGCGCGGCGGTTCCGGTGGTGACGCCGCAGCCTGAGGCGCCGCGGAAGGCCCGGATGCCGGGGCGGACCATCGGCTTGGCTGCCGTGGCAGTCGTCGTGGTTGCGGTCCTCGCCTTTCTGTTGCGGCCGGCGCCGGCCCCGCCCTGCGTTTCACGCGCATGGATCCCCGCACCAATTCGACTTCGCTGTGGGAAGTCAAAGCAGACGGCGCCAACCTTCATCCGTTGCTTCCCGGCTGGAACAACCCGCCTGCAGAATGCTGCGGGAGCTGGACGCCGGATGGAAGGTATTTTCTTTTCCTTCGCCAGGACGACCAGAGGGCAAATATCTGGGCTATTCGCGAGAAGAGCGGCGTCTTTGAGAGACCCAGCCGCGCTCCGGTGCAATTGACCACTGGGCCGATGAGTTTCGTCTCCTATGTTCCCGGCAAAGATGGTAAGAAGATTTTTGCTTTGGGCCTGCAGCAGAAGGGAGAACTGGTGCGCTACGACGCCGGCGCCCGGCAGTTCGTTCCCTTTCTCGGAGGGATTTCAGCAAGGGAGGTGAGTTTTTCGCACGACGGTCAGTGGGCAGCCTACGTGAGCTTTCCAGAACGCATCCTGTGGCGCAGCAAGGTGGATGGCAGCCAGCGGTTCCAGCTCACTTTTCCGCCGGCACAGGCTTTTTACCCGGGCTGGTCGCCGGACCAGAAAAAGATTGCCTTTGGAGGAACTGCTCCTGGCAAGCCCTCAAAGATTTACGTCATCCCGGCCGCGGGCGGCACTCCCCAACAGGTGATGCCGGGGGAGCGTTACGAGGGAAACCCCAACTGGTCGCCCGACGGAAACTCGCTGCTTTTTGGCCGCCTGCCATTCTTGGAAGGCGGGGTTTCCGGGCTTGTCGCCCTTCACGTGCTGGATCTACGGACGGACCAGATTTCGACGATCCCAGGCTCGGAAGGTTTGGCCTACCCCTCTCTTTCGCCAGATGGGCGTTACATCGCCGCCTCGCGAGACCAGCAAAATGTGATGCTCTACGACTCTAAGACCCAAAAGTGGACCGAGGCAGCCACGCTTCGCGCTAACAGCCTCTATTGGTCGAGGGACGGAAAGTATATTTACTTCGACAATTTCGCTGCAATTTATCGCGTGCGAATCAGCGATCGCAAGCTCGAGGAAGTTCTAAACCTCAAGGATGTCCGGCGCATAGGGGGACCGTCGAGCGGCCTGGCCCCGGACGGCTCCGTCTTTCTGGTTCGCAACATCGGCAGCGAGGAGATCTACGCTCTGGAGTTGCAGGCGCCGTAGTCGTTGTGTCTATCTGCTCGACAGGGTTCCGCCAGCGCCGGAGGGCGACGCCGCGCCCGGCGGGCGGCTATACCACGCCGCGAGCACCTGCCGGGCGGGCTTGCCGAGCGGGCTGAAGGAGCCGTCGTAGGAGCCTGCATCGCCACTACTGGGCCACTTCCACCAATAGAGCCCGGCGAACCACGGACGGCCGTAGAAAGCCTCGAAGACCGTCGAGTAGCAGCGCTTCTGCAGCTCGGGATTGAGCGGGGCGTCGTTGGTCTCCCAAGGGCGGACGGCGGCGGTGGCCCGCGCCGGATAGCCAACCTCGGTGAACAGCACCGGCTTATTGTATTTCTGTGACACGGCGGCCAGCTTCTCGACCAGTCCCCTCACCCGAGGCGAATCAGCCCGCGGTTCCTGGCCGGTCTCAGCCAGCGGATAGTACATGTTCACGCCGATGTAATCGAGAGCGTCCCAGAAGGGGAGTTTCTCAAATTCGTCACCCCAGGAGGAGGCATACGTGAGCCGGCCGGAGTAGACGCGCCGCAGATCGGCGATCAAAGCCCGCCAGGGCGCTTCCTGGCCGGTCAGGCCGCCCAGCTCGTTGCCGACGACCAGCAGGTCCACGTCGTAGAGCTCGGCCATCCGCGCGTAATGGAGCAGCCAGCGG
>JACQDG010000231.1 GCA_016201185.1 Acidobacteriota bacterium
CGTCGCTCAAAGCCCTCTCAATGAGCGCGGTGTCCAGCTTTCCGAGGCCTTCGAGCGTCCACAAGGCGTGCAAGCGGCCCACCGGCGACCGGCTGGAGGCAAACAGGCGATTCAAAAGCTCGACGGCCTGCTCGCTGCGACGGTCCACGAGCAGGCGCTGGGCCGTGCGCCGCCACCAGATGTTGGGATTCTCCAGGTGATGGGCCAGCTCCTCTTCCGAGGCATCGCCCAGGCGAATCTTCGCGGGCCTTGGCGGCGGATTCTTGTCGGGCACGATGCGGTAAATCCGGCCGCGATCCTGGCCCGCGTAGAGGTCCTTCGAGTGGTGGGTGTGGGTGGCCATCCACTCCGGGTGCTCGATGATGCGGCGGTAATAGTCCAGCAAATACAGCGCACCGTCCGGACCTACGTAGAAGTTCACCGGACGGAACCAGCTATCGGTGGAAGCCAGAAACTCCACCCGCTCCTGCGCTCGCCGGACAAGAAAGGAGGGACCCGCCTGCGACCAGTCGTCCCGGTGGACCAGGTTGTGCGCTGGCTCGGCGACAAAGGAGGAATGATCGAAGCCGCTCGGGAACGCGCCCCCCAGGTAAAGTGTGAGCCCGCAGGCCGAGGTGAACTGACCGACGTCGGTGAGCATCTGGAACTCCGGCCGCACGGTAATGGGAAAAACCACGGCCGCGGCGCCATGATCGGAAATGTCCTGCATGGCCGAAGAGATCAGGAGGTCGGGATTGCGCTGGAGATACCGGGCGGGGATCACCTCGTGGCGCACGTGGTTCGAGTTGTCGAGGGTGAAATGGTGACCCCACTGGTCGAAGGCCTGGCCGAACTGGGAGCTGCCCGACAGAGCCTCCAGCTCATAGGTATCAGGTCGGAAGCGAACATTATGGCGCCCGACGTTCAAGCCCGGCAGGTCGCTACGGTCCGGGAAGCGGATCGGGCTTCCCCGGTCGCCGAACTTTTCTGTAAAGACGATCGCCGTGGCCGGGCCTTCGTGGGCCAGGTAAATCCAGTTGTCCAGGCCGTACATCGGGTTGTTCACCGTGTGCTGCGGATTGGTGAAAGCGAAGCCGGTCAGCACCACGCGGCGGATATCGGCTTTGCCATCGCCGTTGGTGTCCTCGAAGTACCAGACGTCGGGCGCGTCGGTAACAAGAATACCCTTCTTCCAGCGCATCACCCCGGTGGGCAGCACGAGCTGGTCGGCGAACACCGTAACGCGGTTCGGGCGGCCGTCGCCGTCTGTGTCTTCGAGCAGCTTCACTCGTCCCAGCTTATGCTCCGTGTCCAGCGGATAGCCGGGGTTCTCAACCACATAGATGCGCCCGTTCTCGTCGAACTCCATCGCTACCGGAGAGGTGATCTGGGGTTCCGTAGCGAATATCTCCATTCGAAAGCCAGACTCGATCTGAAAGGTCTTCAGCGCCTGCTCAGGACTGTAAGGCGGGCCGGAGCGGCCGCAAGCGCCGAGCAAGAGCGTCAGCAGGCAAAGTGCTACGAGAAGGGTTCTCATTGTTTCGGGATGATCGGAAGAATGACGTGTGACGGGCGAGCGCTGTCGTGATAGATGGAGTTGGTGGCGGTGAACATCCTGCGGTGGTCGTTCAGCGGCTCGCCCGTATTGGGGTTGACGTCGAAGCGGGGAAAGTTGCTGCTCGAAATGTCCAACCGGATAAGGTGACCGGCCTTGAACAAATTCGAGGTCGGGTAGAGCTGGATGGTGAATTCATAGATTTCGCCCGGTTTCATCAGTTCCTGCTTTTCGCGTGAGTTTCGGAACCGCGCGCGGATGATGCCGTCTTCCAGGTTCATGGCGATCCCGCCGGGAAAGTCGGGCGTCGGCTGGTGAACATCGATCAACTTGGCAGTGAAATCGGTGTCTACGGCAGACGATGAGGCCCACAGCTTGACGTCGATCGGCCCGGTGACCTCGACGTCTTCCGTTAACGGCGGGGTCATGAAAACCAGAACATCCCGCCGGGCCGAGAGCGGCAGCGAATCCTTGCAATTCCAAACGTGGGCCCCGCATTTCTGGTCCCAGGCGCCCTGCAGCATGATGCCGTCGGCCGAGGAGATATTCCCGCCGATAGCGGGGACGGGGTTGCGAGGGTCGAAATCGTAACTCGTGTGGCTGCTTGTTTCTGCGGGCTTTTGCGGGCTGAGCGAGCCATCGGAGTGTAAGTAATAGGGTGTGAAGCGCGCGCGGACCAGCGGCCATTCCTTTTCCTCACGCCAGACGCCGCCGTGAAGATGCCGGCCCTCAGCCACTTTGGCCTCGCTTCCTCCGCCCATTACAAAAATCTTCACCGGCGCCTGGTTTTCCACGCCGTTCTGCACATTCTTCAGCCAGCGCTCATACCATCGCAAGCGAAACGCAAGCCCGTCGATTGCGGCATCGGGGCCGAAATCCGCCTGGCCGTGGGCCGAGCGCGTGTGCTGGCCGTGAATCCAGGGCCCCATGATCAGCTTCTGGGGGCTCTTCTTACTTTTCGCAAGCGCCATGTAGCTCATCGTGGTCTGCCGCGCCCAGGAATCATACCAGCCGCCGATCAGATACACCGGGACATCCTTGTACGCCGCCATCTGATCGACCACGCCGAAGACCGGCTGCTTCCAGTAAGCGTCGTTTTCGCCGTGGCCCATGGCGTAGATCAGCCACTCCTCGTATTCCGGGGCCAGCCGGATGGGCGTCAGCCCCTTTCGCAAAGGGAGGTTCTCTAGGTATTGCCGGATGCTCTTGCCCGCCTCCTCCAGAATCGCGCGGGTCGCCGGATCGCGGGAGGCCCGGCTGCCGGAAGGCCCGGTCATGGCGAAAATCCAGTTCAGGAAGCGCAGCTCGAAAGCGCCGCCGTTGCGCATGCCGAAATAGCCGGCGTTGGAGACGGCGTCGGCGGGCACCATGGCCTTCAGGCCGGGAGGATTGGTCAGCGCCAGGGCGTGCTGCGTGCCGCCGGTGTAGGAAGTGCCGATGGTGGCGAATCCGCCGTCGCTCCACGGCTGGCTGACGATCCAGGAGGCCGTTTCGAACCCGTCGGAGGGATCGTCGGTCATCATGTGCCAGATTCCCTCCGAATTGTAGCGGCCGCGGGTATCTTGCGCGACGGCCACATAGCCGCGAGCAGCATAGTAGGTGGCCCAACCGGCTGCGCCATCCTTGTTATAAGGTGTCCGCTCCATAATGGCGGGGAATTTCCCTTCGAGGCGCACGCCGTTCCGCGCGGGGAAATAAAGATCGGTGGCCAGTCGCACGCCGTCCCGCATCGGCACCATGACGTTCTTGGCAACGATTACGTCGTAGCTTTCTTGCGCCGCGAAGGGCAGGGAACCGACAAGCAAGAAGACAGGTAGTGACAGAGCGCGGAGCCTCATCGAATCCTCATGGCGGCAGCCCGACGCGGCGCACCAGCTCGGGGAACTTGGGGTGGGAGCGAAGCGCGTCCAGCCGGGGATCAATTTTAAGATTCGCCAGCCATTGCGATCGCTGCTCAAAAGCCTTATCGAGACATTCGAGGGCCTGGGCCTTCTCGCCGAGGGCGAGGCGGATCAAGGCGATGTCGTACCAGGAAACGTAGCGGTGCTTCGAGAGCTCTTCAAGGTCGGCGAGAATCTTTCGCGCCTCGGCGTGCCGTCCGGCCAGCGCGTAGAGGCTGGCCAGCGAGGCTTGCATGACGGGCAGGTCGGCCAGCTCGCGCGCCTTCTGAAGCTCCGAGATGGCCTTGGGACGGTCTCCTTTCTGCTCGTAAGTCCACCCCAGAACAGCGTGCGCCGGAGGCATGTTGGGATCCATTTCAAGGGTCCTGTGAAGCTCCTCCATGGCCTGGTCGTAGCGGCGGGCCCAGTAGAAAGTGACTCCCGCAAAGAATTGGACCTCTAGTGAGAGCGGGTCGAGTTCCTGGGCACGCTTCACTTCGGCGACCGCTTCGTCAAAGCGGCCCAGCGATGTCAGCAAGTTGTTGCCATACCATTCATGAGCTTTGGCGTAGCCGGGGTTGAGCTCGATGGCGCGCTTGTATTCTCTCTCCGCCCCCGGCCAGTCCCAATCGTAACCAAACTTGGCGTTTGCCAAAGTGGCATGAGCTTCCGCCAACGTCTCATCGAGCTCCAGCGCCCTCCGGGCCGCTTCCTTGATTTTGGGAAAGACCTCCTTGGGAGGCAGGAACACGTCCACCATGTTGACATAGGCGTCGGCGAGGCCGGCGTAGGCCAGCGCGTAACCGGGGTCCTTTTCGATCGCCTGATCCAGGAGCTCGACCGCCCTCTTGAAGCCCTCTACGGTGAGCTTCTCGGAGTAATAGCGACCCTTCAAGTAAAGCTGATAGGCTTCGGGGTTGGTCGTGGATCGCCTGGCAAGCTGCTTCTTCTGCTCGCCACTTAGTTTCAGCCGCAGCCGGTCGGAGATCTCGCGAGAAATCTCCTGCTGCACGGCCAGGATATCGGCCAGCTTGCGGTTGTATTGCTCGCCCCAGATCTGACTGCTGTCCCGTGCGTCGACCAGCTCGGCGCTGATGGCGAGGCTGTCGCCCCGCTGGGTAACGCGGCCGGTGACAATCGCCTGTACTTTGAGCGCCTGGGCGGCGGTCTGCGGGTCGACGTCGCGTCCCTTGTAGCGAAAGACCGAGCTGCGCGACATAACCCGGAGGTTGGGAAGCTGAGAGAGGTTGCTGATCAGGGTCTCAGTAATGCCGTCGCTGAGGTATTCGGCGTCAGGGTTCGCGCCGGTGTTCACGAAGGGCAGCACCGCCAGGGACTCGATGGCTCGCGCGGAACGACCTCTCAGGCTGATGAACAGATAAAGCCCGGCCGCCAACGCCACCAGCGCCAGCACAGCAAGCACCGGCTTCCAGGCCGGTTTGACGGACAGGCGAGAACGCCTGTCCCACGGGAGTCCGGCGCCACCAGTGGCGCGTAAGGCGAAAGCCAGATCCCGCGCTGACTGAAAACGCTGCTCCGGGTTCTTTTCCAGACAGTGATTAAGGATCCCTTCCAGCTCTGGAGGCGCTTGCTTCCCGGTATCGGCCAGCGGCGGGGGATCATTGTTCAGGATCGCCGCCAGGGTATCGGCGGCCGTCGGACGGGCAAAGGCGCGCTGCCCTGCGACCATTTCGTACAGCACGCAGCCCAGAGAAAAAATGTCGCTGGGCGCATCCGCGGAAACGCCGCGTACCTGCTCCGGAGACATGTAGCCGACGGTGCCGAGAATCGTACCGGGTTCTGTTGCCGTAGCCGTCGCCGTATCGCCCGAAGACGGGGAAGCCGGCCTCCATCGGGCCAGACCGAAATCCAGAATTTTCACCCGGCCGTCGGAGGTCAGAAAAATGTTCTCCGGTTTCAGGTCGCGGTGAGTGATGCCTTTCGAGTGGGCGACCGAGAGGCCATCTGCCACCGCTGCTCCTATTTCGATCGCCCGGGTCCAGGTGAGCTCCGCCCGTCCCAGCCGGCTTCGGAGCGTTTCCCCCTCCAACAGCTCGGTGACGGCATAGCAAATACCCTGGTCCGTTCCGCAGTCGAAACTGGCCAGGATGTTGGGGTGCGAGAGCGCCGCCACGGCCCGCGCCTCCCGCTCGAAACGGGCCAGTGCCTCAGGATTGTTGGCGAGATGCTCGGGGAGCACCTTGATGGCCACTTCCCGGCCCAGCCGTGGATCGCGGGCCCGGTAGACTTCGCCCATGCCGCCGGCGCCCAGCGGGGCAAGGATCTCGTAAGGACCCAGACGCGTGCCGGAACCCAGGGGCATTGTCCTGTAGAATACCTGAATTCCGGGCTTCGGATTGGGTATGTTATGGAATACGAAATATGGGGTCCATCACGAAGACACTGCTCGCGGGCATGCTTTTCACCGGACTGGCGCCGGCGGCCATCGAGCCAGCTAATGACATCCTGTTGCGGTGGATCCCCGGGTCGGGCGACCAGAGTCTAGATGCGAAGAATGTTGGGTTGCTGAGGGAGGGTGGCGTCACTGTAGTGCTGCTGCCCTGGCCGAGCGACCAGGCGACAGAGGGATTCACCCGCGCCTGCCGGTCTGCGGGCCTGCGAACCATCGCGGAATTGAAGCCAGCGACGAGCCTGTCCGTGGCCCGCCGGGCGGCAGTCTCGGCGCGCGAAGCCGGTTTCAAAGGCCTTGCCCTCGAAGCCGATGGCATTTTCAACGACGAGAAGGCGCTGCAAGCTTTCTTCGCCGAGCAGGCCGGACTCGATCTGGTGGTGTATCTCCAGCCCGCGCAAATCCGGTGGCAGGTAGCGGCGGCGCAGGCGGTTCTGCGGGCCGGCCAGTGGCCGGGCGTGCGAAGCGGGCCCGAGCGCTCCGGTGAGGAAGACATAGAAGTTTCCAGCGCCAGCCGGGAGCCTTGGGTGGACGCCAACTCCTATCTTGTGGCCTATCTGCGCGGAATGTTTCCCCGGCGGCCGGCTTGGCTCGGGTACCGCCCCGACCCCGAGGCCGGCGTGACGCGGGGCCGGGCGGTCCCCTATGAAACGCTCGAGCTGGGCCTGGCGGAAGCGTTCGCGGCAGGCGGAAATTTCGTCCTGTCGATAGAAGAGGACTACCGCAAGGCCCTGCTGGGGGGCGACCCGAAAGCGCTGGCCGCCTGGCGGTCTCTCGGCGAGACCGTGGGTTTCCTGCGGCAACATGCAGGACTGTTTCGACGCCCCAACCGGGCGCGCCTGGCGGTGATCGCTGGGACGCTGGAGCAATCGGGCGAGTTGCTGAACCTGCTGTATCGGCGCAACCTCTGCCCGCTGGGAATATCCTCTGATGCCGTCCCCACCTTGCACCCGGCGCGCTTTCGGGCGGTGGTGGCCGCCAACATCGACCCGCCGAAGGGCGCTGACCTGGGCCGGATCCTGGATTACGCCCGCGGTGGCGGCCTGCTGATCACGGCGCCGGCCGCGGGCGCGAAGCGCGCCTGGTGGCTGCTGCCCGAAGCCGCAAACTCCCGCACCTACACCGACCGCGACATCTACACCTTTGGCAAGGGCCGGATCATCGCCTATCATGAACCGATCGTGGACCCCAGCGAGTTCGCCCTGGATGTAATCGACGCGGTGGGAGTCCGGACCCGCGACCTGCGCTTGTGGAATGCCGGGGCCGTGGTCGGCGTGGCCACTGAGGATCGCGCTACCGGCAGGGTTTACGTCACGTTGCTCAACTACGCCGAACCTCGTGACGATGACTTCCCGCTTCGCGTCGACGAGGTCTTCCAGAAGGCCACTTTGCTCGAACCCCGGGCGGCCAGGCCCCGCGAACTGAAGGCCGTGAAGCGCGGCTCGGGAACAGAGATTACTGTAAACCGGTTGGGCCGCTTTGGCTTGATCGTACTCGAAAAGAGTGTAAAATAAGGGCGAGCAACGCGCTAACGGAGGAAGAACGGATGCCGTGGACGCGCCGGCAGTTTCTCGAAACCGGAATGATGGCGGGCCTGGCCGCCGGGTTGCCCGGCGCGGGCCGCGCGATGGCCCCCCCTGGCAGGCGCACCGATCCCCTTCCCTACTTCGACCTTCATCCGTTTATCACCGCCAACCCCGGCGCCGTTTTCATCCGCCGCACGCGAGTGGCGCACAAAATGGATTCCGAGGCCAAGCGGGCCGAAGGGCTCCAATTGGCGCTGGAAATCTTCGTGCCCGCGGACAAGCCCGGCGTGCCGATCACTCACCGCGTCATTCTCAAGCCCAACGTCACTAGCGTGCGCAGCCGCCGTCCCAACGTGGAGAACTGGGGCACCGGCACGGACCCTGATTTCTACGAAGGCCTCGTGATGGGCCTCAAGGAGCTGGGACTGAAGAAATTCCACTTCGTCGAGGCCAACGGCTACCACGCCTGGAACTACCGCGGCTTTGTGGACATCAATGATCGCCACGGCATCGAGATGAACGAGTGCGAGCGGCGGATGCGCAACTTCCGCGAAGGGTATGAGATGACATGGACCCGGGTGCCCGACGCCGTGGTCTACCAGAGGATCCCCCATTACGCCCCGGTGAATGAGCCCGATACCTGGCTGCTGAACATCGCCAAGTGGAAAGCACACGGCATGTGCCTCACTCAATCGGTAAAGAACGAGCAGGGGTTGGTGATCGTGCCCTATGTCCGGTTCTGTCCCGGCTGGAAAATGGTGACCGGCGTGCCGGACTTCATGAAGCCGGACATTCATCCCGAGGTCGAGCCGCGCATCAAGCGGTATTTCGACAACCACCGCCGCCTGGGCTACGCCCGCTACGACAGCCCGGCGCCCCTTAGCCCCATGCACCAGGAAATCTGGGACCACAAGACCTGCGACAACATGAGCGTGCTGAAGACGGGCTTGGCCATGATCGAGGGCATCTACGGGCGGGACGGCAACGGCTTCGACATCGGCAACGACTACCTGACGAACCTGGTGATGTTCAGCAAGGACAAGTTCCGGCTGGACATGATCGGGCTGTGGCTCGCCGGCCACGAGCCGGGCAACGTGAACCTCTACCGGATCGCGAAGGAGCGTAGTCTCAGCAGTACCTTCAACCCCTGGGAGGTACCGGTCTACGAATGGACCGACGGCCGCGCCGTTCCGCGCCGGCTCAGCGATTTCCCGCGCACGCCGCTCAAGACCTACTACCTGCAAAAAGAAGGCGAGCCCGAATACCACCTGGTCGACGAGCCGTTCAACTACGACCGCATCAAGGTATAACTGATAGCGGGCCGATTCGTCTGCCCTCCTATATTCCCGACCCACCGTTGCCCCTGTAGAATGGTGGACAGGCTTGCCGGATGCCTCCAAATCTTGCGCTCGTCTACATTGCCGGATTCCTGCGCGCGCTTGGCATCGGGCTGACGGGAGTAATCCTTGGGATCTATCTTTCACGCGCTGGCCTTTCGGCCACCGCCATCGGCCTGGTAATCGGCGCAGGATTGGCGGGGGCGGCCGCTGGGACTCTGCTGGTGAGCCTGCGCGCCGATCAGTTGGGCCGGCGAAACACCCTGGTGGCCCTGTCGCTCCTCGGTTGCGTGGGCGGCGGCGGGGTGGCCCTGGCCGGAGCGTTACCGGGGTTCGCGCTGCTGGCCTTCCTTGGCATGCTGAACGGCATGGGGCGGGACCGCGGCCCCGCGTTCTCGCTGGACCAAGCCATCCTGGCTGATATCGCCCGCCCCGAGCGCCGCACCTGGGTCATGGCCTGGTATAACGTCCTGCTCGATGCCGGCCACGCCCTGGGGGCGCTCGCCGGCGCTTTGCCCTTCGTTTTCCGCGAACGTCTGGCCGTCGATCTGCTCGCTTCTTACAAGCTTACTTTTGGACTTTGCGCCGCCCTGAGCTTGCTGAGCGGTACGGTGTACCTATTTCTAACAACGCGGATCGAGGCGGCCCCAGCCCCCAACGGCGTTCCCGGAGGCGCCTCGAAAATCTCGCCCCATTCAAAAAAGATCGTCGCCCGGCTCGCCTCACTCATCGCTGTGGACGCCCTGGGGGGAGGCTTCCTGACCAGCGCCCTGCTGGCCTACTGGTTCTTCCGGCGCTTCGGCGTTTCGGAAGCCGGTCTGGGGCCGCTCTTCTTCGCCGCCCGCCTGCTGAACGCCTGCTCTCACCCGCTGGCGGCCTGGCTGGCACAC